>NZ_JADYVV010000138.1:0-5489 GCF_020194035.1 Bradyrhizobium sp. BRP56 | reverse complement strand
AAAAATATACTTCGACGTATCAATCCCAATGCGGATAATCTGGTTCACGGACGGCTCCCTTGTATGAGATCTAGACAACCTCATTCTGGCACACTGATGCCGTAGGGGGCCGTCCACACCATCAACCCCAACTGTCGGTTGTCGCGCGACGCTGGGGGCCGCTTTCCCGTTCACAAGCAAATTCGGTGGTTATGGGTCCTGGCCTTCGCCAGGACGACGGAGGAGACATCGCGCTTTCCCACTAACCCCTCTCGATTGGCAGGGACTCATCCTTCGCCCATTCGCCCATCGAGCCGTCATAGAGCGTGAGATTGTCGTAGCCGAGCCGATGCAGCTGAAACAGGTCGATGGTCGCGGAGATGCCGCCGCCGCAATAGGCGACGACGCGCTTGTCCTTGGTGATGCCTTGCGCTGCGAAGATTGCTTCGGCCTCCTCAAGCGGCACGAACGTCTTGGCCTTGGGATCGATCAGGGTCGCCGCCGGCACGCTGACGCTGCCGGGGATGCGGCCGGGCCGGCCGTAACGGCTCGGCTCCAGTCCCTTGTAGAACTGCGGGCCGAGCGCGTTGATGATGACGGTGTCACCTTCCGCGGTCGCGGCGAGCACGTCATGCTTGTCGACGAACATGCCGTCCTTCGGCCGTGCCGGAAACGTCGCCGGCGGATAGCCGCCGGCAAGTCCGGTCTCGATGTCACGTCCTTCGGCGGTCCATTTGTCGATGCCGCCGTCGAGCACGGCGGCACCCTCGAAGCCGAGCGAGCGCAGCATCCACCAGAACCGCGTCGCCCACATTGCGGTGCCGATCGAATAGAGCACGACGCGGCTGCCCGCCGAGATGCCGTGGCGGCCGAACGCGGCTTCGAGCTGCGCTGTCGGCGGCATCATGAAGCGCAGATGGGTATGGGCATCCGAGAACTCGGCCTGCAAATCGAGGAAATTCGCGCTCGGGATGTGGCCGGCCTCGAACGTCTGGCGACCCGAGACGACAATATAGGGAACGTTGCTGCCGGCGGGGGCCGGCTCCAGATAGGTCGTGCAGTCGAACAGGCGAAGGTCCGGCCGGGTCAGGATCTCGGCAAGTTCCGCCGTGGTGATCAGCTCGCTATGGCCGGCCATTTTGCGTCCTCCCGGTGTGTGTTTAACGGGATGCTAAGATGCGCGAGATCACATGAAAAGCTGTCACTTTGCCCTTTGATTCACCCCAATCCGGTCCAATATAGCTGGGCATGCAGGACGCCGCTGCATGGCTTGCGTTTGGCCTCAATCGGCGCCATAAGCTGTTGAATTCACTCCGAAACATGATCGTTTGGCCCGCCGCGCGCGAGGCCCATCGCCCCCTTGGTGAATGTCACCAAAACCTGATATTCGAGACGCCATGAACAAGCCCGAGATTTTGCCGCAAGACGACGTCGCCGGCCCCGCGCCGCGGCACCAAACCACGCAGGTCATGGTCGGCAACGTCGCCGTCGGCGGCGGCGCGCCGATCGTCGTGCAGTCGATGACCAACACCGACACCGCCGATGTCGACGGCACCATCGCCCAGGTCGCCGCGCTCTCCCGCGCCGGCTCCGAGATGGTCCGCATCACCGTCGACCGCGAGGAAGCCGCCGCTGCCGTGCCGCACATCCGTGACGGCCTGCGCAAGCGCGGCATCACCACGCCGCTGATCGGCGACTTCCATTATATCGGCCACAAGCTGCTCGCCGAATATCCGGCCTGCGCCGAGGCGCTCGACAAGTACCGCATCAATCCCGGCAATGTCGGCTTCAAGAACAAGCGCGACACGCAGTTCGCCGACATCATCGAGATCGCCAACAAGAACAACAAGCCGGTGCGCATCGGCGCCAATTGGGGCTCGCTCGACCAGGAGCTGCTCACCAAGCTGATGGACGAGAACACGGCGTCCGCGAATCCGCGCGATGCCCGCGCGGTGACCCGCGAGGCGATGGTGCAGTCGGCGCTGCTGTCGGCGGCGCGCGCGCAAGAGCTCGGCATGCCGAAGAACCGGATCATCCTGTCGGCGAAGGTCTCCGCCGTGCAGGATCTGATCGCGGTCTATCAGGAAGTGGTGCGCCGCTCGGATTATGCGATCCATCTCGGCCTCACCGAGGCCGGCATGGGCTCGAAGGGCATCGTGGCCTCCTCGGCCGCGCTCGGCATCCTGCTGCAGCAGGGCATCGGCGATACCATCCGCATCTCGCTGACGCCGGAGCCCGGCGGCGACCGCACGCTGGAAGTGCAGGTCGCGCAGGAATTGCTGCAGACCATGGGCTTCCGTACCTTCGTGCCGCTGGTTGCGGCCTGCCCGGGCTGCGGCCGCACGACCTCGACCACGTTCCAGGAGCTGGCGCGCTCGATCCAGGATTTCATCCGCGACGAGATGCCGGCCTGGAAGACCAAGTATCCGGGTGTCGAGCAGCTCAACGTCGCGGTGATGGGCTGCATCGTCAACGGCCCCGGCGAATCCAAGCACGCCAATATCGGCATCTCGCTGCCCGGCACCGGCGAAGCGCCGGCCGCGCCTGTCTTCGTCGACGGCAAGAAGTTCCGCACCCTGCGCGGTCCGGGCATCGCCGCCGACTTCAAGGCACTGGTGATCGACTACATCGACCAGCGCTACGGCAACGGCGCCAAGCTGCCGGAGCAGGCCGGCGCCGCGGAGTAGTCCGCCGCTCGCGCAACACATTCCGCCGTCGTCCCGGCCTAGTGCGCAATTGCGCACGGGAGCCGGGACCCATAACCACCGGCGGTAATTGTGATGCGAGACGTGGGTTACCAGCCTTCGCAAAACCCGATCCTGTGATGATGGGTCCCGGATCTGCGCTCCGCTTCGCTGCGCTTGTCCGGGACGACAGATATGTTTGAGGCGCAGATTGCGCTTCCGTCGATGCGCGTTACCATGCTCCCAATCAAGAATGATTGGGAGAACGCCCATGAGCTCGCTGTCCGGCAAGCAGGGTCCGCGCTATCGCCACCTCGCCGACCAATCCGAGCCCTATGAGACCATCGGCATCGAGAAGCTGACGCCGATCATCGGTGCGGAGATCTCCGGCGTCGATATCGGCAAGCTGGTCGGCGACGATGCGCGCTCCAACCGCCAGATGGACGAGATCCATCGCGCGCTCGCCGAAAACCTCGTCATCTTCTTTCGCGACCAGCACATCAGCCCCGACCAGCATCTCGCCTTCGGCCGCAAGTTCGGCGAGCTGCATGTGCATCCCGCCGCGCCCAATGAGGGCGATCCGGCGCTGATGAAGATCTACGCCGACAAGGATTCACCGCGCGCCAATGGCGAGGGCTGGCACACCGACGTGTCCTGCGACCTCGAGCCGCCGATGGGCTCGATCCTCTACATCAAGCAGTGCCCGCCGCGCGGCGGCGACACGCTGTTCGCCAACATGTACGCCGCCTATGAGGCGCTGTCGGACCGCATGAAGGCCTATCTCGACGGGCTGACCGCGCTGCATGACGGCGAGCAGACCTATCGCGGCCTGTATGCGAACTACGGCGTCGCCGACAAACGGGAATATCCCCGCGCCGAGCATCCGGTGGTCCGCACCCATCCGGTGACCGGCAAGAAATCACTCTACGTCAATCGCGGCTTCACCCGCTTCATCGTCGGCATCCCGCGCGACGAGAGCGACGCCATGCTGGCCTATCTCTACCAGCACGCCGAGAACCCGCTGTTCCAGTGCCGCTTCCGCTGGACCGAGAACGCGATCGCGTTCTGGGACAACCGCTGCGCCCAGCACCGCGCGATGTGGGATTACTGGCCGCACACCCGCTCCGGCACCCGCGTCACCGTGAAGGGAGAGCGGCCGGTGTGAGGAATTGCGTGGTGCGTAGGACGGGTAGAGCCAACGGGTCCGCGCAACGCGCGGCCCCGTTGGCTCCACCCATCCTACGAACTACGAACTGAAAAAAATGCCATCGGGAGACCGCCCATGCTTCGCGCCGAAGACAACAAATTCCTCACCGAATCCGGTGAGGGGACCGGCATGGGCGAGTTGCTGCGGCGGTTCTGGATTCCGGTGCTGCTGTCGGAGGAGCTACCGGAGCCGGACAGCGATCCGAAGAAGATCGCGGTGATGGGCGAGGAGCTGCTCGCCTTCCGCGACACCAGGGGCGTGGTCGGCGTCATCGATCAATACTGCCCGCATCGCGGCGCCAATCTCTGGCTCGGCCGCAACGAGGAATGCGGCATCCGCTGCGTCTATCACGGCTGGAAGTTCGACACCGACGGCCGCTGCGTCGACATGCCGACCTCGTATCCCGACCTCAACGCAAAGGACCTGATCCGGATCAAGTCCTATCCGGTGCGCGAATGGGGCGACATGATCTGGGCCTATATGGGCCCGGCCGATCAGATGCCCGAACTGCCGGCGCTGGAGATGGCGCTGCTGCCGGCCTCGCACCGTTTCGTCACCAAGAAATGGCAGGACTGCAACTGGGTGCAGGCGGTGGAAGGCTCGATCGACACCGCGCATTTCACCTTCGCGCATCTCTCCTTCGAGAAGGAGGAGAACGAGATCCTCGACATCAAGAAGCATTTCGTGAACCCGCTGACGCGGGTCGCGACCGATCACATGCGCTGGATCGCCGAGGATCCGCGCCCGGTGATCAAGATCAATCCGCATGAGGCGGGCCTCACGGTGGCCGGCGGACGGCTCACCGGCAGCGACAACATCTACTGGCGCATCGCCCAGTTCCTGATGCCGTTCCACAGCTACGCGCCGAGCTCGATGCCGGGCGAGAACATGTTCGGCCAGTCCTTCGTGCCGGTCACCGACACCAATTGCTGGATCTACACCTATGCGTGGAATCCGCACCGCCCGCTGACCGATGCCGAGCGCGAAGGCTACGCCAACGGCAATGGCGTGATGGCTGTCGTCGACGAGAACTACGTGCCGCTGCGCAACAAGGCCAACGACTATCTGATCGACCGCAAGCTGCAGCGGACCAAAAGCTACACCGGCATCAAGGGCGTCTCCGAGCAAGACGCCGCGGTGCAGGACAGCCAGGGCCCGATCGCCGACCGCACCCGCGAGCATCTCGGCCCGACCGATCTCGGCATCATGCATTTCCGCAAGCTCATGATGGAGGCGGCCCGCGCGCTGCAGAAGGGCGAGGCGCCGCCGCATGCTCAGCATCAGGACCGCTACACCGTGCGCTCCGGCGCCTGCGTCACCAGCAAAACCAAGGACCTCACCACCGTGATGATCGAGCGGTTCGGCGATCCTGCCGGCTTCGTCGGCGGTCCCGGCCAGAACGCCGCGGCGGAGTGATCACCGCCGTCGTCCCGGCGAAGGCCGGGAGGTGGATTCACATTCGAAGTGCAACACTTGAGCAAAGGACTCGGCGGGCGTGCGGTAGTCAAGGCATTTGCGCGGGGTGTTGTTGTAGGCGGCGATGAACTGGCGGAATCTGGCGGTCGAGAGGGTTACGAGATCCGTCTTGCGGGGAATAAAGCGGCGCATCCTGCCGATGG
>NZ_JADYVV010000137.1:0-5632 GCF_020194035.1 Bradyrhizobium sp. BRP56 | reverse complement strand
TCCAGCTTCTGCCGAGGCGGTGGGTGGTTGAACGCACATTCGCTTGGTTCGGCAGATGCCGCCGCCTCGCCAAGGACTTCGAGGCGACGGTGGCAACCGAAGCTGCCTGGCTGCTGATTGCACACATGAGGCTCCTGACCCGCAGACTCGCGGCTGCAGCTAAGGTTGGGTGATTTATGAGTCAGACTCTCAGGATGACGGGGCGGGGTCCTTCAGTCGACCTACAGCGGGAGTTCCGGCTCGCGGCGGGCGTTGCGGCGCGCGGTGGTGGCGGAGGCCGAGGTCGAGGAGCGCACGAAGCTCCAGCGGATGGTGCCGGCCTGCCTCGCGTCCTGCCGGATCACGATCTGGGAGGTGCGGCGCGGGCCGTCATTGCCGGCCAGGAACACGCTGTCCTCGAGATCGACCTTGTCGTCCATCGCCTCGAAGGTCCAGACGTCGCGGTTGGGCAGCACCAGCATCACGCCGCGGGCATCCGACAGCCGGCTCGCCTTCACCGAGGGATGCAAATGGAAGCGCAGCGCGAAATCGGCCTCGCTGCCCTTGATGCGGCCGCCCGGCGCCGGCGACAGGGAGTCCTCGCCCTCCAGCCGCGTGCCGTCCTGGGAGACCATCAGCACGCGGCGGTGGATCACGCCGAAGCGCGAGAGATAGCCGTCATGCGAGGCGGTCAGCACATCGCCGTCGGGAACGGCTTCGCGGTAGCTCTCGACATTGCTCGGGCCGCTGGTGATGGGCGCGCCGCGGAGCAGCCGCTTCATCGCCGACAGCTCGACGAACTGGCATGACGACGTATCGCGATAGGTCAGCGTCGAATGCGCCGCGGTGGAGCGCGCGAACGGCCGCCAATTGTCGCGGCCGGTGCTCGGCATGCCGCAATTGACGACGATGCGGCTCACCCCGGAGGACAGCTCGAACGACAGGCAGCCGGCATGCGCGTCCTGGCTGACGCTGGCCGGCGGCGGCGGGCCGGTATCGATGATCAAGGCGGTGTTGCCGGCATCAAGGCGCTGGAAGCCGGTGTGCGGCATGCTCGCCATCGGCACGCCGCGGGTGTCGTCATAGGCGAGCAGCGTCGCGACGAGATCGGACGGCGCGGTGCTCATGCCGTTGAACAGCGCGAAGCTGCCGTCGCCGTGACGGAAAAAGCGCAGCATCGGCATCATGCGGTCGATCGCGTTGAGCAGCGCCGGCGGCGGCGCGATATTCCGTGCGGCAAAGGTCTGCCGCAGCGGCAGGAGATCGCTGAGCAGCTCGACCAGCGCGCCCGGATTGCGCGAGATGTGGCCGCCATCGGGCAGGATCTGGCGCTGCAATTCGTCGGACAGCTTGCGCGTCGCCGATTTGATGTTGCGCGCCTGGTTGGCGAGACAGAGCGAGGCGTAGCACAGCGCGATCAGCACCTGCAGGCGCGGAACGCCGTCATTGTCGAGCGTCGCGTGGCGCAGATAGCGGATCTCGCGCGCCAGCCCGCGCAGATATTTGCGGTAGAATTTTCCGTCGGTGTCGCCGAGCACCAATGGAGCCTGCGACAACAGCGAGATCACCCGCCGCGCGCGCACATCGGCGCGGCGCTCCAGCGGCCGCTTGCGGGCCTGGTTGGAGATCCAGTCGTCGACCAGCGAACGGGCGTTGGCGCGGGTCAGCGCGGTGTCGGCGGCGCGCAGGTGGCGCAGCCAGCCGAAGCCGAGCAGGGCGGCTTCCCAATCCTCCGACGGCGGCTCGAGATCGAAGATCGAGCGGCCGTGGCAGGTGACGATCTTGCCGGCGAAGACGAATCGTCCGGCATAGATCTCGGCCGCGCGGGTGGCGTCGGCGGTCCGCAGATCGTGCGGGGCGATGACCAGCCGGTCGGTGCGGCCGGGCCAGAGCCGCGACAGCGCAACCGTGCTCCCGCTGGCGCGTGCGAGCATGCTGCGGGCAAAGCGGCCAGCAATCAGCGTCGAGATGCGTCTGCTTTGAGCGACCGACACGCCTAACCTTGCGGGGAGGGAATTTTCAACGAATCCTTATTTAATCCGGAAACGCGGCCAAGACACCTGCCAAGACACCTGCCAAGAAACCTGCCCAGGCACCCTCTTGATACCGCACGAATCACTTCGAGCTTAGAGGACTGAAGTTTAAAATCAGGATTTAACCAGCCGGGCGGCGTAAAAGCCATCCAGCCCGCCCAGCCGCGGGTCGGCGTTGGGCAAATGGCTCGGCAAAGTGCGCAGATCGCCGTCGGCGGTGATGATGTCGTCGAGGCCGGCGACCTCGCTCTTCTCGACCGGCGCACGGCGCAGGCCTGATTCGCTCGCCAGCAGCGCGGCAATCGCGTGCTCGCCTTCCTCCGGCTCCAGCGAGCAGGTGCAGTAGACCAGCGTGCCGCCGGGCTTCAGCAGATTGGCGGCTTTTTGCAACAGCCGCTTCTGCAGCGCCGACAGCGCGGCGATGTCGCCTTCCTGCCGCAGCCAGGCGACGTCGGGATGGCGGCGGATGGTTCCCGTTGAGCTGCAGGGCGCATCGACCAGGATACCGTCGAAGCTTGCGGCCTCGGCGGGCCATTCGGCGGCGTCGGCGACAACGGTCTCGGCCTGCAACGCCAGACGCGTGAGATTGTCGCGCAGCCGCGCGACGCGCGCCGGCGAGCGGTCGACCGCGGTGACGTGCGCGCCGGCCAGCGCGAGCTGGGCGGTCTTGCCGCCGGGCGCGGCGCACAGATCCGCGACCGCCTTGTCCTTGATGTCGCCGAACAGCCGCACCGGCAGCGCGGCGGCGGCGTCCTGCACCCACCACTGGCCTTCGGCAAAGCCGGGCAGCATCGTGACGGAACCCTGCAGCAGCGTGCGCACGGTTCCCGTCGGCAGCGTCTCGCCGTGCAGGCGGGTCGCCCATTGCGGCGCGTCCGACTTCACCGTCAGATCGAGCGACGGCTCGTGGCCGAGCGCAAGCGCCATGTCGCGCGCCGTGGCTTCGCCGTAATGCGCGTTCCAGCGCGCCAGCATCCATGGCGGCAGGTCCAGCGTCTGCATGCTGATCTCGTCGATCAGGCCCTGGCCCTCGCGCGCGCAGCGGCGCAGCACGGCGTTGACGAGCCCGGCATATTTCGCGGCGCGCCGGTCGGACTGCACCAGCCGCACCGAGAGATCGACCGCGGCGTGATCGGGCACGTCCATCCAGAGAATCTGTGCCGCGCCGATCAGGAGCGCGCTCTGCGCGCGCGGCGCATCGGTCGGGATGCCGCGATCGAGCAGGCGCGACAGCAGATGGCCGAGCGTGCCGAGCTTGCGCAAGATGGTCGACACCAGCCGGCGCATCAGCGCGCGGTCGCGATCGGCGAGCGATTTCAGGCCGGGATGCGCGCCGGCGCCGTCGAGCTGGTCGTCGAGCGTGCGGTGCTTGTGCAGCACGCCATCGAGGATGTCGGCCGCGATGCGGCGAGCCGCGAGACCGGGGACTTCGGCAGGTACTGCAAATCTTGAAGGAGGCATGAAGCGGAGATATCTCGAAGGTGCTGAGTTACATTCGGCTCATGCCCATCAACTCCATAGCATCTCTGGCATGCGAATATGCCAAATGTAAGAATCGCCTTGCGGGATTTCGTGATCGTGATGTCGTCACTGAGCCGGCGCAGAGATACGGAATCCGCAGGCAGAAAGTTTTGCCATGTCTGATAAATCGCCGTCGTCATCGCCGCCGGAGGCCGCGCCGCGCAAGCCGCTGACGCCGGCCGCGCAACGCGCGCTCGCCGAGGCCGCGGCGCGGCGCAAGGCCGCCGAGGAGGCAGCCGCGCAGAACGCGGCCGCGCGGCCGAAGGAGTTCCAGGGTCCGAAGGGGCCGGAACCGACGCGTTATGGCGATTGGGAGACCAAGGGCATCGCCTCGGACTTCTGAGAGCCTTGCCTGACGGCTCGACTCGCGCCAGTCTGGGAAAATGTCCCCATACGAAAGAATAAATGCTTATCGTGGGACGGGACGTCCGCCCTTCCGAAGATCACCTTGGGGCCGCCGCGTCTCGGCGGCGCTGCCATGGGTGTTCGTGCTCGGCATTGCCGTCGGCAGCACGCTGCCGATCCGGCAGTGGGTGCATCTGCCGCCGACCTGGTCGCTCGGCAGGTCGCGCGACACCGATATCATCTGGCAGCGGGCCGGCGCGCCCGACATCAGGCACAACGTTGATGTGATCAGGACGATCGACGGCGATACGTTCGAGGCGCGGGTGCATTTCTCGCCGGGCCCGGATCTGTACACGCGTGTCCGGCTGCGCGGCATCGATGCGCCGGAGCTGAAGGCATCCTGCGCGCGCGAACTGCAAATGGCGCAAGCGGCGACGGTGGCGCTGCGCGACCTGCTCGGCCAGGGCGACGTCGCGATCTACAATGTCGGTCCCGACAAATATCAGGGCCGCGTCGTCGCCGACGTCGCGACCAGGAAGACCGACAACGTCTCGGCCGCGCTGCTCGCCGCCGGCCATGCCCGCGCCTACACCGGCGGCCGCCGGTTCGGCTGGTGCGGATATTTCGCACGCTAGGCGACAGCGCCAAACCGGACCGGGCAAACCAAAAGCCGCGCAGTTGCGCGGCTTTTCGATCGGCGAAGCGTTCTGCCTGATCAGCGGGTGACGACGACCGTCGTGCCGATCTCGACGCGCGAATAGAGATCGGTGATGTCGGTGTTGAGCATGCGGATGCACCCGTAGGAGACGAAGCCGCCGACCGAGCCCGGCACGTTGGTGCCGTGGATCGCATATTCACCGCCGGCCAGCGTCATCGCAGCGACGCCCATCGGGTTATGCGGCGAGCCGCCGGCGATCACGTTCGGGATGCTGGGCTTGTCGCGCTTGACCTCGGCGGGCGGCGACCAGGCCGGGTTGCGATATTTGCCGTCGATCTTCGTGGTGCCGGCCCACTGTTTGCCGGACTTGCCGACACCGACCGGATAACGCATCGCGTGGCCGGAATCGAGAATGAGGTAGAGCCGCCGTTCGTTGGTCTTCACCACGATGGTGCCTGGCTCATAGTTGTCGGCGTGTATTCCCACTATTTCCGGCCGGGCTTCGGCCGCCTGCGACATCAAAGCAACCGCACCAAGGGTGGCAGCCAGCGCCACCGCAAACTTCCTCGACATCAACCTCTCCACTTCCCAACAGCTCCCGCAAGGAAGCCAAAAACGAAGATGCAGAGCCCTTGAAAAACCGGGCCTGCCGGTCTCACGCACGCAACATTAACTGCGTGTGTTAACCGGGTGGTTTCACACCGGCCGCGAGACATGTCCTGATGGCGGGAGAGAATGAAAAGTTCGGATTAAAGTAAATGACCTGGAAACAACACTTGGCCACAAACGCGCCTCAATCGCGCCTTGCCTATGACAATCCCGTGAAGCGCCCGTTGCAGGAAACGGGAAGGGCCGCGGCGGTGATCGCGCGCGGCCCTTGTTTGGTCTTCTGATCCTTGCTGCTGCTGGCCTTACGCCGGCGCGCCCTTCTTGTTCTGACGGTTCTGCACGAGGTCGTCGACCACGGCCGGATCGGCCAGGGTCGAGGTGTCGCCGAGGCTCGACGACTCGTCCTCGGCGATCTTGCGCAGGATGCGGCGCATGATCTTGCCGGAGCGGGTCTTGGGCAGGCCGGGCGCGAACTGGATCAGGTCCG
>NZ_JADYVV010000136.1:0-5818 GCF_020194035.1 Bradyrhizobium sp. BRP56 | reverse complement strand
TCCTGGCGCAGCTCGATGGCGTTGCCGCCGGTGATGACGTGCAGCGAGACGCGGCCGCCATAGAATTGATCCAGCGTCGCGAGCTGGCGCGCCAGCAGCGTCGGCGCCGTGAAGCCCGGTCGCTGCGCGATCATCACCTTGAGCTGCTTGGTGATGGTCAGCACATGCTGCGCGACCTGCAACGCATCCGGCGTGGTGGAGTGGAACGCCAGCAGCGCGCGATCGAAACCGGCGAGCTCATGCGCCTTGGCGACCGTCTCGATATAGGGCGGATCGAGCACCGGGCCTGAGCGGACGATGGCCTCGGAGGCATTGTTGTTGGTGATGAAGCCGATGAACTCGACCGGCATGACGGGAACTCCGTTGTTGTTGGCTATTGTTTTCAGACGCCCAGCGCGGAGCGTCCGGCGGAGACACGGGTGGCATCGTCTTGCGGGGTATGGACGCGGCCGCACAGCACGTCGCGGTAATGCCGCTCCAGCGGATTGGTTCGCGACAGGCCGTGATTGCTGGTCAGCGACAAGGCATCCTCCACCACTGCCGCGGCGTTATTGGTCACCGTCAGCTTGATGATGTTAGACTCGATCGCGGAAAGCTGGAAGCCGTTATCGAAATCGGTCGCGAAGCCGTCGATCAGGCGGGCATTGACCGCAAGCCGTGCCTCGATCGCACCGACGACCTCCTGCATCCGCGGCAAGGTCGCGAGCGGCGCGCCGAGATTGGCGGGCACCCGCTCCTTCAGGAATTTGACCAGCCAGTCGCGGGCGGCGCGGGCGATGCCGTCATAGATCGCGGCGACGAAGATCGCATGCACGGTCGCCTGGGTGACGTCAGGAACCTTCCAGTCGTCAGGCCTGCGGACGTCGATCTCGTAATCCAGCGGAAACACCACGTCGTCGAAGATCACGGTGTGGCTGCCGCTGGCGCGCAGGCCGAGATGATCCCAGCTCTCCTCGATCCGCGTTCCCGGCAGACCGGCGGGAACCAGAAACAAGCCGACACGCGTCTCCGGCTCATCAGTCTTTGCCCAGACCGAATACCATTTCAGGATCGGCGCGCCGGTCGAATAGATCTTCTTGCCGGTCAACCGCCAGCCGGTTTCGGTGCGGCGCGCTGTGGTCGCCGGCAGGCCGCCGCGCGCGGGCGAGCCGAGCTCAGGCTCGACGCGGAGCGCGTTGATCAGCGCCACGCCCTCGACTGTTTCCTTGGCGAGCTTGCGCGACAGCCGGCCCGGCCAGCGCGTGCTGCGCGCCATCACCAGGCGCTGGATGTAATGCATCGACAGCACCAGCGCGGTCGACGGATCGGCCTTGCCGATGATGCTGAGCACGCGCGTGGCGTCGCGGGCACCCGCTCCGCCGCCGCCGAGCGCCGCCGGCACAGTCAGCGCCAGCAGGCCTTCGCGGGAGAGATCGACGAAATTCTCGAAGGGAAAACTGGCGTCGCGGTCGTGCGCCGGCGCACGCGCTGCAAACACGTCGGCGAGCCGTAACGCGCGCGCGATGTGCTCCGGCCCGTCCGCCGGATGCAGCTCCCTCGCCGCAGATATCACCATGTCGCCTCCAGTCCGAGCAGGCCGAGGATCTGCTTGCGCAGCTCGGCGAGATAAGGATCGCCGCGATGCCGCGGGTACGGCCGGGCGACGGCGATGTCAGCCTTGATCCGCGCCGGCCGATCGGAGAGCACGATGACGCGGTTGGCCAGCACCAGCGCCTCCTCGACGTCATGGGTGACCAACAGCGTGGTGAAGCCTTTGCGTTGCCACAGCGCCACGAGCTCGGACTGCATCGCGATCCGCGTCAGCGAGTCGAGCTTGCCGAGCGGCTCGTCGAGCACCAGGATCTTCGGATCGTTGACCAGCGCGCGCGCCAGCGCCACGCGCTGCGCCATGCCGCCGGACAGCTGGTGCGGATAAGCGTTGCGGAACGAGGACAGGCCGACCAGCTCAATGACGTCATCGACGCGGTGACGCTGCGCCTTCAGGATGCCCTGCGCTTCGAGGCCAAGCGCGACATTGTCCCACACCGTGCGCCACGGAAACAGCGTCGGATCCTGGAACACGACAACCCGCGACGGATGCGGTCCGGCGATGCGGACTTCATCCTCGCGCAGCGAGCCCGCGCGCGGCTTCTCCAGCCCCGCGACCAGCCGCAGCAAGGTCGACTTGCCGCAGCCGGACGGGCCTAGCAGCGCGACGAACTCGCCCGGCGCGATCGCGAGGTTGACATTGTCGAGCACCGGCAGCGTGGCGCCATCGATATCGAAGGCGTGGCTGACGCCTTCGATATCGAGCTCGGCGCCGACCGCTGGATAGGTGATCGCCTCAGCTGCGGACTGCACTACCATTTGACGACGCCCTTCTGCCAGACCAGCAGGCGGTCGCGGGTGCGGAACAAGAGCGTGATCGCGCCGGAGCAGAGCAGCGACATCACGATCAGCGCCGCATACATGTTGGCATACGCCGCCCAGCCCTGCGCCCATTGCAGGTACCAGCCGAGCCCGGCCTTGACGCCGATCATCTCGGCGACGACGAGCACGGCGAAGGACGAGCCGAGCCCCATGAACAGGCCGACGAATACATGCGGCAGCGCGGCGGGGATCGCGACCTTCAGCACCAGGAATGACGGTTTTGCGCCGAGCGTGCGCGCGACGTCGTAATAGGCGCTGCTGACGCTCGCGACGCCCGACCAGGTCAGGACCGTCACCGGGAAGCCGGTAGCGAGCGCGATCAGGAAGGTCGAGGCGCTCCAGCTCGACGGAAAGGTGAAGAAGGCGATCGGCAGCCAGGCAGTGGCCGGCAGCGGGCCGATGAAGCGCAGCACCGGATGCACCCAGTAACCGATCTTCTGCGACCAGCCGATCGAGACACCGGTAATAAAGCCGACGGTTGCGCCGATGACGTAGCCGCCGAGCTGCAGCTTGATCGAGGCGAACACGCTGTCGAGCAGTTTTGGCAGATCGTCGGTGTAGACCTCGAGGATCGACTGCGGCGGCGGGAAGAACGGCAGCGGCAGCCAGGCGAACTTTGCGGTGGCCACCTCCCACAATGTCACGAAGGCGCCGAACGCCGCCAGCCACGGCGCGCGCTTGCGCAACGCCTGCCCGGCGCCGCCGAGATAATCCGCGCTGAATGTGCCGAACAGGATGAAGGCGGCGATGACGATCGCGCCGATGCCGAGCGATCCGGTCCGCGACCAGTCGCCGACATCGGGCCAATAAAGGCATGAGAGGCCGAAGGCGAGCCAGACGAGGCTCGCCGCAAGGCCGACGCCGTAGCTGCCGGAGAGGTCCGCGAGCGTGATCGCCGCGCGCGGCGCGGCCGCGGCCGTCGTGTCAGACACTGAATACGTCGACATAGATCCGCTCCGCGAATTTGGCCGTGTCGGTGCTCTGCTTGAACACCTGCACCGTCTTGAGGTCGTCGGCGTAACCCTTCAGCTCGCGCTTGAGCACCTCGCCGGTCGGGTGATGGTGATGGGTATGGTAGCGCGCCATTGCCTCGAGATCGGCGAGGCTCGCCGCCTTCGGCGCATAGGGCTGGAACGACTTCGCCGCCTTGTCCGGGTTCTGCGAGGTGAACATCGCGGCGTCGAGCAGCGCTTGCGTAATGGCGCGCGCGACTTGAGGCTCTTCCCGTACCAAACTTCCGCGCAGGCCGACGATGCAGCAGCTCTTGTCGCGATATTCGCCGTCGAGGTTGGAGGCGACCTCCTTGTACTGCGCATCCTTGAGCCAGAGATAGGCCAGCGGGTCCGACGACAGGAAGGCTTGCACCTCGCCCTTCTCGACCGCGACATTGAGCAGATTGCCGGGATAGGCGCGCCAGTCGACGTCCTTGATCGGGTCGATGCCGAGCTTGGCAAGCTGGATCGAGAAGAAATTCTTGTCGGGACCGGCGAGATCACCGACCGCGACGATCTTGCCCTTGAGATCGGCAAGCTTGTCGACCCCGGAATTGGTGCGGGTCAGGACGCGCATGCAGCCGCCATGGGTGCCGGCGGCGATCTTGACGTCAAAGCCCTGCTCCAGCGGCTTCAGCCAGCGCAGCGCCATGCCGAGACCGGCGTCGCTCTTGCCGGTGGCGATCGCCTCCAGCAGCTGGTCGGTCGACCCCGAATAGTTGACCAGCTCGACGTCGAGATTCTGCTTCTGGAAGAAGCCGTGGTCGATCGCGACCGGCAGCGGCGCAAGGCAGACCGCGCCGGCGTTCCAGGACAGCTTCAGCTTGCGCGGCGCGCCGGTCAAAGCCGGTGCATCGGATGCGGTCTTGCAGACCGGGAATTCGGAGAAGTCGATCGCCGGCGTGATCGCCCGTGGCGCGAAGGCCTGCGCACTATACGCCCCGATCGGCGCGGCAAAGGCCGCGGCGGCGCCGGCACGCAGCAATGTGCGGCGATCCATCACCGTCTTGTTATCTCTCGACATCTTCACTCCTGCATTTCGGCAAGGCTCCGCCCCGCGCGCAAAGCGTCTCCGTTTGCACGCCCCGTCGTTCGAAGCACATGGTTCAGAAAAAAGCGGATTTCTCCGGCGCGATTGCACTCAAAGCAACATGCAAATGATGCGGCGCGACAAGATCATCGTCAATGAAATGGAATTTCGAATGTTGTCGGCGCCACAGCTGAACTCTCCACGATCGCATCGCGCGGCGATGAAAGGATTTTCACGATCGTCCCACACGGAGATGCGGCGCGATCACCCGCGACTGCATCAAATTTGAGCGGTCTACAGTCGCAGGCACGAAGTTTTCTACGCGCGGCGTGCTTGACGAGGTCATCCTTGCCGCGCAGCCGGCGAATTCAGATTTCCGTTTCGTTGACGGCGAACGGCTTGCTCATAGACTTGATCGAACGCTGCCGTGCGTTCCGCCGCGCAGCGAATGAATCAGAAAGAAAATTCAAATGCGCAAACTGACCCGCTCGGGCCACTATACCTTCACCCGCCGCACCGCGGCCGCGCTGATCACAGCCGTGATCACGCTGTCGACGTCGGCCGCGGCACTCGCGGCCGACGCGATCGTACTGCGCGTCGGCGACCAGAAGGGCGGCAACCGCTCGCTGCTGGAGATTTCCGGCCTCGCCAAGGATCTGCCCTACAAGATCGAGTGGTCGGAATTTCCCGCCGCGGCCCCGATCCTGGAAGCGATCAACGCCGGCGCGCTCGACGTCGGCTACACCGGCGATCTGTCCTTCCTCACGGTCTATGCGTCGGGCGCGCCGATCAAGGCGATCGGCGGCACGCGCTCCGATGCGCGGACGCAGGCGATCCTGGTGCGCGGGGATTCGCCAATCAAGACGGCAGCCGATTTGAAGGGCAAGCGCCTCGCCGGCACGCGGGGCGGCTGGGGCCAATTCCTGATCAATGCGACGCTGGAGAAAGCCGGCAGCAGGATCGAGGACGCAACCTTCGCCCCGCTCGGCCCGGTCGACGCCAAGATCGCGCTACTCGCCGGCTCGATCGACGCCTGGGCGGTGTGGGAGCCGTATATCTCCTACGCCATACTGAAGAACAAGGCGCGCGTCGTCGCCGATGGCGAAGGGCTGACGCCGACCATCACCTTCATCGTCGCCTCCGACAGCGCGATCGCAACCAAGCGCGCGGCGGTGCAGGATCTGGTGCAGCGGCTCAACAAGGCGCGGCTGTGGTCGCTCGACCATCTCACCGAGTACGCCAGGAACACGGCCGAGCTCACAAAACTGCCGGAGGACGTGCTGCTCGCCGCCTACACCGCGCAGAAGACGAGCCCGATCGCGATCGACGAGGCCGTGGTGAAGGAGGTGCAGGCCGCCTCCGATCGCGCCACGCGCTACGGCATCCT
>NZ_JADYVV010000135.1:0-6155 GCF_020194035.1 Bradyrhizobium sp. BRP56 | reverse complement strand
ACCTTCGCCTTGAATGCCGGAGAATGCGTCCGGCGGCTCTTCTTCGTCATCTTCGCTCCTGATTCGCAGCAAGAATCCTCGCCGCTGTCAGGCAGAAAATCCACTCAAGCTACTGTCCGAATTTGCGAGGCCAGCTCTGACGCCTCGTCATTGGTTCCAAATGTTGCCGCTGCGCGATGCCGGCCAGACAAGCTCTGGATACGTATAGTCCTTCCTGCTCAGATGGTTGGTGATGACGCAGCCTGGGCCACCACTAAACCGAACCACCTTCTGCCCCACACGAAACATAGTTCATCTCTGCGAGAGGCTGGAGGTGAAATCCCTCCGGCCTACTTACCCCAAGATCCCGATCCTGGCGAAAGGGAAAGCAGATACCGGCCGGATTTGGACCTATGTTCGCGACGATCGGCCATTCGGCGGGCGAGATCCAGCGCGGCGCTGTTCTACGCCTCACGTGATCGGCGCGGCGAGCATCCCGCGCGGCATCTTCAGAACTTCGCCGATATCCTGCTGGCCGATGCCTATAGCGGGTTCAATGCTCTCTTCGATCCCGGACGCAAGGCGTTGCCGGCCACGCCGGCCTTCTGCTGGGCACATGGCCGGAGGGCGTTCTTCGAACTTGCCGACATCGCCCAGAACGCTCGCCGGGGAAGATCGGCGACGGCGATCTCGCCCGTTGCGCTGGAAGCGGTTCGTCGGATTGACCAATTGTTTGAGATCGAGCGCGATATCTATGGGCTGAGCGCTGAGGAGCGGCTGCAGATCCGCCGGGAGAGAAGCGCGCCACTGCTAACCGACCTTGAGGCTTGGCTCCGGGCGGAAGCTGCCGGGCTCTCGCGTTCGTCCAACGTGATTAAGCCGATCAATTATCTGCTCAACCGTTGGGACGGCTTTGCCCGCCTTGTCCACGACGGGAGGATCTGCATGACGAACAATGCTGCAGAGCGAGCATTGCGCTGTTTTGCTCTTGGAAGAAAGGCATGGTTGTTCGCCGGTTCTAATCACGGCGCCGAGCGGGCTGCCGTGATGGCCACGCTCATCATGACGGCGCGTCTCAACGACATCGACCCGAAAGCCTGGCTTGCCGACGTGCTTGCGCGCATCGCCAACATGCCACAAAGCCGGCTGCACGAGTTGCTGCCGTGGAATTGGACGCCTCCCACATCGACGTCCTCCGCTCAGGCGGCGTAGCCATGCACGTCAACAAAGTTCATGCCGTCTTCACCATCAGTCGCGTCGCGAAAGACCTCGGAGAGGACGAGGACTGGCTCTGGGATGTCGCAAGCGGAATGGAAACGGAAGACGGCGTCATCTGGGTTTACGGCATAGGTGAAGACGGCGTCATGGCGTTCACCGACTTCGGCATCGAAAACCTGATAGAACTCATCAGGATGCATAAGGAAGACCCCGAACTCCTCAAGCGGTGAGATCGGTGATCCACTATCAGCGGCTTAGCTCGGACGGATACTGCGGATCGGCCGACACGCGGTGTTCTGCGGCTCAGGCTGCGGAAATCCGCGCGATCGGATCTGCGGTTCACGTCGATAGGTGCCGATGTGAGAGACTGCGCGATGGTAGACGCGGGACTTCTCGGCGAGGTCGAGCTTTGCCTTCCGCGAATGGCATGGCGACGTGCAGAGCGGCCAAAGATTGCGCTCGCGGTTTTCTCCGCCATTGATCAGCGCGACGATATGGTCCAGCTGCCACTTGCGCGGCTCAAGCTTGCGAGTGACAGACGCCCTTGAAGTTCTGGAAGGTGCGCAGCCGGACACGAACCGGAATCGCCTCGTCGTCCGTCTTGCTAATCCATTCTGGTATTGCGCGACTCATGACCGGCTCTCCGGATCATGGAAGACGACGTCACGACGCGCGCCGAATTCGTGGACGAGGTCAATCACGTTCGAGAACTCGGCTTTGCCCAGGCTCGACGACGACCGGCCGAGATTGACGAACCCATTTCCATTGATGTTCGGAACAAGGCGCATCTCCTGGTTCAGCGCGTCCATGAAAAGAAGTTTCCAGTCCTCGGTGGACAGCTTGACGCTGTGCCGCATGAGCTGTGATGCAATGTCGGTCATCCTAGCTTCGTGCAGACCGCGTACACCACCGTCGATTCCGCGAAGGATTGCCAAGGCATCTACATGGCCGATGTGTGCCGTGGCGTCGAAATTCACGACTATACGCAGACTGGCAGCGTTTCCGGTCTTAGCGTCGTGCGTTTCGCCCGGTTGCGGGCTCGCGACATGTTCATGTCCGGCGACTTTGACACGGTATATTACCCCGGCCAATTTCCAGCGAAACGGCGACCAGGTGGATCTTCGCTATCGTACCCCGCAGCGCAGACCGATCTTATTTCTCCTACAACGTGCGCCAGCACCGAGTAGTGCTGGACAGCCAGCAGTCGGGGCCTTTCGATGACTGCCTCCTTAAGGTCTACGTTGACAACAACGAGAGCAATTTCGAAAACTCACTTTCCGAAATCGATTTGAAATACACCAACACGGGACGCCAGGTTTCGAACCTAGGCACCGGTTCGATTATTTGACTCGGGGTCGACCAGCGTAACGCGACAGCGCTTCTGGGTTTTTGCGCAACATTAAGATCGAGTTGGACGTGGTCTCTCGGCACGGTGCCCTCTCGGATGGTGGACTTTAGCAGCAACGTCAAAGCAGCTTGAGCTCGTTCAGCGAAACGGGAACGCCAGGTGTGTCTGGGTATCAAGCATATCGGCGCCACCCTGATGGCGGCGTGGAGATGTGGGGATTCAGAACGCGACCAACGCCGCTAACACGTTGATTACATTCACGCTGACTTTGGCGGCGTCTCCGAACGTGGTTTGCACAAGCACTGCAGGTGGAACCGCGGTGCCGATCAATGCTGCGTCAATTTCGACAACGGGTTTCCAGATCAATAACGCGAGAACGTCTATGGTCGCGGTGTGTTGGCATGCTTGGGGTTATATCTAGTCCCTGCTTGCGGAGCTGATCTGCGCATTCATTGCCGACTGAAGCCCGATGGTGGTTGCCAGATCTCGACGGGTGCTTTCGTTCAGGTTGCGTCTGATGTGTGAAATGTCACGGTAAAGAAACTCGCCATCGAGATAGGTCAGGCAAGTGGGGGCGCATAATGTATCTCTAGGTATCAGGGCCGTCACATTGGGATGCCGCGCCGCGATGTCTCTCAGCATGGCGTCGGTAGGTAGCGTGAATGTCCTCAGGTGTTCGATCGTCACTTTGTCTGCGCTGCACGGCCGGCGCATGAGGCCTAGCAGGTTGTTTACGGCGCAAGGAATGGGATCTTTGTCGAACTGCGGGACGCTGCCGACCAAAACGAAACGGCGTCCTGGGATCGATGTATCGTTTATTAAATCCTCGATTCCTGCCGCGACGAGGGCAATGCGTGCGCTCGGGCTCAGCTTGGTATCGCCGATAACCTGATTTGGCATAGGGCTCCAAGAGGCTGCCAGGATCACCGTGTCGATAGAAAGATCGTCTCGTAACAACTGAACGGCGCGCTTTCGCTGATCAGTGCAATACTCGGCAAAATTCGGTACTCCGTCGAACTGAAGTCGCTGCGCGCGGCCCCCGAAAGAGGCTGGGCAGTTGGTATAGAGGAGAACTCCTTGGTCAGGTCGCGCAGCCACTTGGACTAGAGGGGCTAAATGGCCAGCGTGGCTATCCCCCCAAAGAAGAGCTTTTGATTTAGCGGTGGTCCACGGATGTCCGAACGAGCAGTATTGGCTATTGAGCTCGGGCAATTGTTCGTATTTAGGGCACGGCCACTCCCACATCGCGTCGAGGCTGCGCATCGAATAGACGGCCGGCGGAATACGCTTCGGAAGTCCATCGGTGCTGTTCACATACATTCCGAGGCAAAAGACAGTCATTCCGGCCGCGAGGCCGGCCTGCACCGTTCGCGTCGGCAACCAAGGGCCTTGTCGGAAGGGCTTCTCAACGAAGCGGAATGACAGCACTGCCAGGGCGATCGAGACGGCTGCGAGCACGACCGCCTCAAGGCGGCTGGGCTCTGCGTTGTTGATGTAGTGGCGGAACAACACCCACACCGGCCAGTGCCAGAGATACAGGCTGTAGGAGATCAGCCCGATCGGGCGCAGCTTGCCGAGCCAATGGCTGAACCTTGGTTCGTCCCGGCGCGGCCAGATTACGAGCGCGGCGCCGACGCAGGGGTAGAGTGCGGCCGTGCCGGGGAATGCGCTCGCGCTGACGAAGACGAAGCCCGCGCCAATCGACGCGAGGCCAGCCGCGATAGCCGCGGCGCCAAGCCGTCGCGACAAAGGCGGCAGGAACACCAAGAGTGCGCCGAGTCCGAGTTCCCACGCCCGCGGCAGCACCATGTAGAAGGCACCCTTGGGATCCGCGTCGAGCCAGAGCAGGCTTGCGCCGAAACCGATCACGACAGCGGAAGCGACGATGGCGGCGAGGTCGATTTGCTTTCGGCCCGCGGCGAGGAGAGCCAGGAGCAATGGCCAAGCCAGATAGAATTGCTCCTCGACGCCGAGCGACCAGGTGTGCAGGAGCGGCATCAGGTCGGAAGTTTGGTCGAAATAGCTGGTGTTCGACTGGAAAAAGAAATTCGAGGCGCCGAATGCTGCGTATGCCGCGCTCGCTGCCATCGATTTGTAGTCGCCGGGCAACAGGAGGAACTTGCCGAGCAATAAGACGGTCAACAAAACTACAGCCAACGCGGGCACAATGCGTCGAATGCGACGGTCGTAGAAGTTAAGGACAGAGAAGGTGCCGTTTGCGATCTCGCCAGCGAGTTGCTGCGTTATCAGGAACCCGCTGATTACGAAGAAAACATCGACGCCGGTAAAGCCGCCCGCCAGAGCTGCATTGTAATGGAAGGCCAACACAGACAGTACGGCGATGGCCCGCAAGCCATCGATGTCAGCGCGGTATTTCAAGATTAGTGCCCGCCCGTTCTTAACTAGGTGCGGCAACTTACTCGGCACAACCCGCCCGAGCAAGCGCTGAGCGTGACCACTAAGACACACCAAGCCGCCTTTCGGGCGGCTTTTTCTTTGACAGGCGCATCAATGACCGACCTCGCAGCCTTGAAGGCGGCGAATGAGGCTCGCTGGGCCAAAGCCAAGCTGACCCGGAACTTTACCGGCGTGGCGAAGCGGCTTGTCGCTCCGGGAGGCGAAGGCTCGTTACCAAGCTGTCGAGGTGAAGACCGGAGTTCCCTGGGCCTTCATCACGGTCGCCCACGAGCGGGAGAGCTCGCAGGACTGGTCCGGTTCTCTCGCTCGAGGCGATCCATGGAACAAGGTCTCAACGCATGTGCCAGCGGGGAGAGGGCCGTTCTCGTCGTGGGAAGAGGCTGCCATTGATGCGCTGGTCAACTGCGCGCCGTGGGCGGGGAAGAACAAGGATTGGTCGATCGGCGGCACATTGACGATGGTCGAGCAATACAATGGGCTCGGCTACGCGAATGGCCGCGGTTGAGTTGGTAATAGGCGCTATGTGGCTGTTCGGTACTGTCAATCCGGCGGTTTTCGCCGCGCTGACGATTGGTCTGCCGGTACTGGCTCTGATGGTTGCTCTGCCAATAGTGTTGTTGATCCGTAAGCGCCGTTCAGGGGCCACCTACCGAGTGACGGGGTGATCTGCGAGTCTGCGGTTCGGTTTGGACCATTAGGCTTAGAATGGACACAGTGCATACTGCTATCACGGAGCCGGTGCGGCGGCTCGAGGTCTTCACCGGAGCCGGTCGTCGGCGGAAGTGGAGCGACGAGGACAAGGCTCGGATTGTTGCGGAGATCGCTGCGAGTGGCGACTCGGTCTGCTCGGTAGCGCGACGGCATGGATTGTCGCCGCCGCAGCTGTTTGGCTGGCGCCGTCAGTTGCGAGTAGCAGCGGGCGGTCATTCCGAAGCAGAAGAAGTACAGTTTGTGCCGGCGGTGGTCGATGCCGTAGTGCCGACGCCCGCTCTTGGGCTTGAGCGGAAAACGGTGCGCTGCAAAGCCAAGACGGATTCCGCGGTCATAGAGATCGAAGTTAACGGCATCACGATCCGGGCCGGTCGTGGTGCGGACCCGACGATGATTGCGTCGATCGTTCAGGCACTGAAGGCGAACCGGTGATTGGTCCGTCGGGTGCGGTCCGGGTGATGGTGGCGACCAAACCGGTAGA
>NZ_JADYVV010000134.1:0-6174 GCF_020194035.1 Bradyrhizobium sp. BRP56 | reverse complement strand
TGCCGAAGGCCGACGACGGCCAGCCTCCGATGGCGGTCGGCGTCGACCAGCGCGGCGAATCCTATGGCCTGTTGATCGACCAGATCGGCGAGGTGCTGCGGCTCTCCGAAAACAGCCGCGAGGACAACCCGGTCAACCTCGATCCCCGCATGGCCAAGCTCGCCGGCGGCGTCCACCGCCTCGACGGCCAGCTCATGGTCGTCCTCGATGTCGATCGCGTGCTCGAACTGGTGCCCAAAACAGCTGCTGCAGCGTAACACTCCACCGCGGAGACGGTGGATTCCACAAGGAGGCCAACACATGAAGACATGTCTCGTCGTCGACGATTCCGGCGTGGTGCGAAAGATCGCGCGCCGCATTCTGGAAGGAATGGAGTTCACCGTCATCGAGGCCGAGGACGGCGCGGTCGCGCTCGAAGCCTGCAAGCGCGCGCTGCCGGATGCCGTGCTGCTCGACTGGAACATGCCGGTCATGGACGGTTTCGAATTCCTCGTGCAGCTCCGCCGCATGCCCGGCGGCGATCAGCCCAAGGTCGTGTTCTGCACCACCGAGAACGGCATCGACCACATCTCACGGGCGCTGCATGCCGGTGCCAACGAATACATCATGAAGCCGTTCGACAAGGACATCGTGATCGCGAAATTCCAGGAAGTGGGCCTGCTGGCGCTCGACGCGTCGGCCGAAGCCTGACACCCAGTTTCACCATTCAGTCCCTTGTGAGGCTCCCGTGACGCCCCCCGACTACGAGTATCTGCGTAAGCTCCTGAAGGACCAGTCCGGTCTCGATCTGTCCGCGGACAAGCAATATCTGATCGAGAGCCGCCTGCTGCCGCTGGCGCGCAAAAGCGGCCTGTCCGGCATTCCCGACCTGGTCGCCAAGATCAAGGCGGGCTCGTCCACGCACACCGTCCAGGTGGTCGAGGCCATGACCACCAACGAGACGTTCTTCTTCCGCGACAAGGTGCCGTTCGAGCACTTCCGCGACACAATCATGCCGGAGGTGCTGAAGGCACGCGCGGCGCGCCGCAGCGTCCGGATCTGGTGCGCCGCCGGCTCGACCGGCCAGGAGCCCTATTCGCTGGCGATGTGCCTGAAGGAAATGAGCGCGGCCCTTGCCGGATGGCGCGTCGAGATCATCGCGACCGATCTGTCGCAGGAGGTGCTGGAGAAGTCGAAGGCCGGCATCTACAGCCAGTTCGAGGTGCAGCGCGGGCTGCCGATCCAGATGCTGGTCAAGTACTTCAAGCAGTCGGGTGAGTTCTGGCAAGTCAATCCCGAGTTGCGCGCGATGGTCCAGCACCGCCAGCTCAATCTGCTGCACGATTTCTCCCAGCTCGGCACGTTCGACGTGATCTTCTGCCGCAACGTGCTGATCTATTTCGATCAGGACACCAAGATCAACATCTTCAACCGTCTCGCCCGGTTGATGGAGGCCGACGGCTTCCTGGTGCTGGGCGCCGCCGAAACCGTGGTCGGCCTGACCGACACGTTCAAGCCGATTCCCGAGCGGCGTGGCCTGTACCGGCCGAGCGGGGTGCGGGGCGGGCTCGCCATGCCGAAGCCTGCCATGGCGGTCGGATATTGAGCGATGACCGAGGACGGCAAATCCATTGAGCGGGTCACCTTCAGCCGGGGTGTCGATGTCTGCATCATGGCCATCGACGGCACCTGGCGGCGTGACTGCCAGCTCAATGCCATCTCCGACACCGATGCCTCGCTGACCGTCGAAGGTTCCATTCAGGGGCTCAACCTGAAGGAGTTTTTCCTCCTGCTGTCCTCGACCGGACTTGCCTATCGCCGTTGCGAACTGGTCCGCGTCAACGGCACTGAAATGGACGTCAGTTTCCTCAAGGGCAAGCCGAGCAAACGGCGATCGTCCGCGGACGAAGAGCGGGCCAGGGCCTGACGTCAGGTCGGCCTGATCCGACCGGGCGGGCAAGGCCCGCGGCCAATCCGGACGATGCGTGGAACAGATCGCCGCCTGATGGGTTGGGCGTCGTCGGGACGATCGAGGTGATTGGGCCGAACCTGTCGGTGGCGGCGGGTCAGTTCAGCAGACGCGCTGTTGCCCCGGAATCGCGCAGGCGGTCGAGCGCCGCGTCGAGGCCGGCATCGCATGCCTTCAGGGCGGTAGATGCTGTGAGGTCGCGCGGGGTAACGTCGTCGAGAACGACGGTGTCGACGTCGGCCTGCCGCGCGGCCAGCAAGGCCTCGCGCGCAATCGCCGCTTCGATCAGCCGCAGGCTCGCCTGGAAATGGCCAATCAGCGCGACCAGGTCCGTCACGATCAGACCGTAGGGATCATTGCCCTCGTCCAAGCGCGCTGCAACGCGGTCCGACGCTGCATTTTCCATGCATGTTTCTCCACTGCCCCCCACTTTTAGGGAACGCGGTGCTACTTGTGCGTTAAGCGGACGTCCCGTACAAATACGGGTCCATTGATCGAGATGGTCGAGTTAGTTCTTGTGCGGTCAGGGCAGCACGCTTCACCACTGATGGACGATGCATATGGTTGAAAATGGCGCTCCGCGCGGGGAAATTTTTGTAGTCGACGACGATCCTGCCGTTCGCGAGACGCTTTCAGTGGTCCTGTCGACCGCTGGTTACAAGGTGATCTGCTTTGCGGACGGCGCAGCGTTGCTCGCGGTGGCGCGCAGCAGGACGCCGGCCTGCATCCTGCTCGACGTGCATATTCCCGGCAAATCCGGCCTCGATATCCTGAGGGAGCTGCATGGCGAGGATTATCCGGCGCCGATCTTCATGATCTCCGGTCAGGGTGATATCGCGATGGCGGTCAGCGCCATCAAGAACGGCGCGCTCGACTTCATCGAGAAGCCGTTCCGCGGCAACGAGATCGTGAGCCGTCTGAACGAAGCGATCGACGCCTACACCAGGCGCCAGGCCGAGACCTCGGCGTCGCGGATCGCCGCGCTGCACTTCCCGGGTCGCGAGCCGCTGACCCGCCGCGAGCGCGAGGTGCTCGAGCAGTTCACCGCGGGCGCCTCCAACAAGGAAGCCGGGCGCCACCTCGGGATCAGCCCGCGCACGATCGAGGATCACCGCGCCAACATCATGAAGAAGCTCGGCGCGCGCAACGCCGCCGATCTGGTCCGCATCGTGATGACGGCGCAGCAAAAGTAGGCCAGGGCCGCTTTACGTTCCGATCGCCACATTGCGGAGCCTGTGCGGCGCACGTTCATCGAACGGCACGTCTGCGCCGGGGGCGGGACGACACGTCTGAAAATCGAGTATATGCCTGACGCAGGGCAAGCGTGCCGGAACCGCGCGCGTGCGAGCAATGTCGAGACACATGGCGATGACGAAGAAGAACAAGACCCCCGATCAATTGCGCAGCGCGCGCTGGTTTGCGCCCGACGATTTGCGCGCCTTCGGCCACAGATCGCGGGCGATGCAGATGGGTTACGCGCCGGAGGAGTGGCGCGACCGGCCGGTGATCGCGATCATCAACACCTGGTCGGATGCGCAGCCCTGCCACATGCATTTCAAGAGCCGGGTCGACGACGTCAAGCGCGGCGTGCTGATGGCCGGCGGCTTTCCGCTTGAGCTGCCGGCGCTGTCGCTGTCGGAATCGCTGTTGAAGCCGACCACGATGCTCTACCGCAACATGCTGGCGATGGATGCCGAGGAACTGCTGCGCGGCCATCCGGTCGACGGCGTGGTGCTGATGGGCGGCTGCGACAAGACCACGCCCGGCCTGCTGCTCGGGGCCACCAGCATGAACCTGCCGGCGATCTACCTGCCCGCGGGACCGATGCTGCGCGGCAACTGGAAGGGCCGCACGCTGGGCTCCGGCTCGGACGCCTGGAAATACTGGGATGAGCGCCGCGCCGGCAAGATCTCCGACAGGGACTGGGTCGACATGGAGGCCGGCATCGCCCGCAGCTACGGCACCTGCATGACCATGGGCACGGCCTCGACGATGACCGCGATCGCCGAAGCCATCGGCATGACGCTGCCGGGCGCCTCGTCGATCCCCGCGGCTGACGCCAACCACATCCGCATGAGCTCGGAGGCCGGCCGCCGCATCGTCGAGATGGTGTGGGAGGATCTCACGCCGCAGAAGATCCAGACCCGCAAGGCCTTCGAGAACGCGATCACGGTCGCGATGGCGATGGGCTGCTCAACCAACGCCATTATTCACCTCATCGCGCAGGCGCGCCGCGCCGGCCAAGACATTTCGCTGGACGATTTCGAGAAAGCGAGCCGCAAGGTGCCTGTGGTCGCCAATGTGCGGCCGAGCGGCGACCTCTATCTGATGGAGGATTTCTTCTATGCCGGCGGGCTGCCCGGCCTGATGAACCGGATCAAGGCGCATCTGCATCTCGACTGCATGACAGTGTCAGGCAAGACGCTCGGCGAGAACATCGATGGCGCCGAGGTGCACAATGACGACGTCATCCGCACCGTCGACAACCCGATCTACAAGGAGGGCGCGCTCGCGGTGTTGAAGGGCAATCTCGCGCCCGATGGCTGCGTCATCAAGCCAAGCGCCTGCGATCCGCGTTTCCTCAAGCACGCCGGGCCTGCGCTGGTGTTCGACGACTATCCGTCGATGAAGACGGCAGTCGATGATCCCGATCTCGACGTCACAGCCGATCACGTGCT
This sequence comes from Bradyrhizobium sp. BRP56, assembly GCF_020194035.1. Lineage (NCBI taxonomy): Bacteria > Pseudomonadati > Pseudomonadota > Alphaproteobacteria > Hyphomicrobiales > Nitrobacteraceae > Bradyrhizobium > Bradyrhizobium sp. BRP56. The sequence goes on along the minus strand of NZ_JADYVV010000134.1, from coordinate 1,548 downwards.
GATCCTGCGCAATGCCGGTCCGCAGGGCGGGCCGGGCATGCCGGAATGGGGCATGCTGCCGATCCCGACCAAGCTGGTGAAGCAGGGCGTGCGCGACATGGTGCGGCTGTCGGACGCGCGGATGAGCGGCACCAGCTACGGCGCCTGCATCCTGCACGTCTCGCCGGAATCCTATATCGGCGGCCCGCTGGCGCTGGTGAAGAACGGCGACCGCATCACGCTCGACGTCGCCGCGCGCACCATCAATCTCGATGTGCCGAAGGCGGAACTGGCCAGGCGCCGCGCCGAATGGAAGCAACCCGAGCAGCGCTTCGAGCGCGGCTATGGCTGGATGTTCTCGAAGCACATCAAGCAGGCCAATGAGGGCTGCGACTTCGATTTCCTCGAGACCGGTTTTGGCAAGCCGGTCGGCGAGCCGTCGATTTATTGATCACTGTCGTTCCGGGGCGATGCGCAGCATCGAACCCGGAACCTCGAGATTCCGGGTTCGGTCGCTGTAGCGCCCGCCCCGGAATGACAATCGGAAAAATCATCATGTCAAAACTCAGCGACACCACCCGCAACAAGCTGAAATCCGTCTCCACCGCGACGGTCGCGACCGCGCTGTTCAAGCGCGGCTTGCGCATCCAGATGATCCAGGATGTTCATCCCCTCGGTCCAGATCAGCCGACCATGGTCGGCGAGGCCTTCACGCTGCGCTACATGCCGGCGCGCGAGGATCTGAATGGGATCGAGGTGTTCCGCGATCGCGCGCATCCGCAGCGCAAGGCGATCGAGGAGTGCCCCGTGGGCGCGGTGCTGGTGATGGACAGCCGCAAGGATGCGCGCGCCGCGTCGGCCGGCGCGATCCTGGTGACGCGGCTGATGAAACGTGGCTGCGCCGGCGTCGTCACCGACGGCGGCTTCCGGGATTCGGCCGAGATCGCGCGGCTCGGCTTCCCGGCCTTTCATCATCGCCCGAGCGCGCCGACCAACCTCACGCTGCACCAGGCAATCGAGATCAACGTTCCGATCGGCTGCGGCGATGCGCCGGTGTTTCCCGGCGACGTCATCCTCGGCGACAGCGACGGCGTCATCGTGATCCCGGCGCATCTCGCCGACGAGATAGCCAATGAGACCTTCGAGATGACCGCGTTCGAGGATTTCGTCACCGAGCAGGTCCAGAGCGGCCGCGGCATCTTCGGGCTCTATCCCGCGACCGACGAACAGACGCTGAGGGATTTCGCGGCGTGGCGGAAGGCGAAGGGGCGGTAGCTCTTCGCCTCACGTTCCGCTGTCGTCGTTGATAACGACCGCCATACATCCCGCCGTCGTCCGTGCGAAAGCAGGGACCCATAACCCCAGGGAGGGGTTTGGCGAAGACCGGCAGTTGCGTTGCGTGCCGTGGGACTGCGACTTCCTTGCTCGATGGATCACGCGGTATGGGTCCCTGTGTCTTGGAAGTCTGTCAGGATGAGGGTGGGCGGGAAGCCGTTGGGTCCTTGGCGCTTGACGCCGTGAGCCGGCTCGGTCTCCCGCCCGTTCCATCTATCAACCTGAACAGTTGCA
>NZ_JADYVV010000133.1:0-6174 GCF_020194035.1 Bradyrhizobium sp. BRP56 | reverse complement strand
ATGGCCGCATGACCGTCGCCGACGATTTTGTCGTCGCTCTGGTCGGGCTACGCCCTCCCGACGCAACGACAAAATCGTAAAGCCCCGCGTTCAGCATAACCCGGCAGGAATCCACTTAAATCCAGCGGGGCGCTGTCCAAACAACCGGGGCCAGCTCTGTTCCTCGTTCATTCGCTCTCTCCTCGGCTATCCAAGGAGGGGGCAATTCCTCGTGACGTCGAGGGGGCAGTTTTCGATGGCGCGCGCGACAGCGAGCCGACTTTGTTGTATCAGTCTGGCTCTGCCCTTTGGCAGAGCCAGAAAGCCAAACAAGCTCGGCCGAAGCTGTCTCGATGGGAGAACTCCAGCCATCTTGGGACGTCAAACAGCACGCGCCATGTTCGATGCGGAGCGCGTTTTCGTACGATCGCTGTCGCTACTGTCGATCAGGTTGGCAGCAGCCATGTGCACTCCACGACAACATACTCCGGAATGCTGTCCAGCGAGGACTTGCCGACGGCCCGAATTTGACGCGTCTGAATGCCAACGGGCGATCGAAGCGATTACCCCTTCTGGGAGTAAAGAGTCGGAATTCGGTGGAGGAGCTCGCCCGGACCTCAACGACGAAAAATCAATGGGGCCGCGAGACGATGCAGTCCCGCGGCCTCGCCACCGGAATTTAGTGAAAAGACAGTTTAAGTATAAAATCCCTCAGCCGGTGTTCTTTCAAGTAGAACACCGTGTTCCAACACTTGCCAATCCGGACAGCTACGGGGAAACGCGTGCAACCGCAGACCAATGCGGCCGCGAGATCGATGAAGAAGCCGGTAAAATTACGGTTCGCCTGTCCTATTCGCCTGTCATAACGGGTGCCAAGCGTCGAAAGAGTGTATCAGCGAGCAGAAGCAGCGCTCGATGCTATGCGCTGTTTGTAGTCGTCGGCGTCGTGCGTAATGGTGATCCTGCAGGTGCCGTTTGAGCGTATCATTGCTGTTGCGCTGATTGCGCGATGTTCGTGCATAACTGCCGGTTGCCGAGGCCCGCTTCAGCGTACGGCTTCCGTTCGCTTAAACCATTTCCTCGGTAAGCCAATGTAGTAGCCGCGCATGCGAAGCTCTGCCTCTCATCTATTGATGTGTTTCGCAAGCGGAACACACCACCGACACGATTGATTATTGCCTCACGCATCTCACGCGCATCGCGTGACGGAGACTTCGCGACGACCGACCTAGTGCTGACGCCAGAGGCCGCCACGCCAGCGGCCGGATCGGTACTCGCGGCTCGTTGCTGGGAAGTCCGGCCTTCAGACCGGCGTGTCGTAGGTGATGGGATAACGCTCTGGAAACGGCCCTCCTGCGTAGTCAATCTCCGCGGCGGGACGGACGCCCCGGATTTGCAGGATGCGGCGAACGATTTCCGGAACTTGGATGCGGCTGATCTGGTCGCCGAGGCAGGTGTGCATCCCGTAGCCCAGATGCATGTAGACCGACTCCGGCCGGTCGATCGCGAAGCTGGACGGCGCCGGCAGTTGCAAGCCATCGCGCATCGCCGACCGGGTCGAGATCAGCACCGTGCTGCCGGCCTTGATTGTCGTCGCGCGCAGCGAGCCCTTGGCTATCCGGTAATCGGTCCGGCAGTGGCGCACCACGAACGGATTGATCGGGTTGAAGCGCAGCGCTTCCCAGCAATAGCGATACATCAGATGGTCGTTGTTGCTGCTGGCGACGTCGATGGCCTCCTTCAGGATCCTCGGGCGCTTGAACAACTCGTCGAGCAGCTGCACGATGGCCGCCGATGTGGTCTCAATCCCGCCGACCAGTGTGCCCATCATATTGGTAATAATGCGTTCGTCGGCGAAGCCGATCGAATCGTCAAAATGGCTATTCAGCAGGCGGCTGAACACGTCCTCGAGCGGCGCCCCATTTTTCAGCTGCTCGCGCCGCTGCGGGAGCAGTTGTGTCAGATAGGCGCGCATCTCCTGCCCAGCGTCAATGTTGTCCTGGTGCACCTTCGGATCTTTGTCCAGGTTGTGAAACATGTCATATTGCGTCGCGCGCGACCAGCGGAACATCGAGGCCAGATCGGGGCCGGGAAAGCCGAAATATTCTCGGGTCAGCTGAATGGGCACCAGGCGCGACAACGTGCTGACCACCTCGATCTGGTTCTGGGTATAGATCTGCTTTTCGACAGACGCATTGGCGAGGCTGCGCACCTTCTGGCGAATTGCCGGCAGATCCTCCATGCGCATGAAGGCGCGCATGATACCCTTGTCGCGCTGGTTTATTTCGGTGCAGTCGCGGCCGAGCATGAAGGGGCCGACCGAAGGGTCCATCATTGGCGCATAGGTGACGTTGAAGATGTCGGGGCGGCTCAGCGCTTCCTGCACGTCGGGGAAGCGGGTGATGAACACCGGCCCCGCGGCGCCCAACGCCAGGTTGGGCCTGACGCGCCGGATGAATGCGAACAATGCATCCGGATGTTTGGCGATCATCCATTTCAGGAACTTCGCCGCCGGCCCCTGTTTCTGTTCCGCCATTGCTGCCGCACCCTAACTCCGAAAAGCTTCGCCTGGTCGGTCGATCCGGGCTTCCGTCCACCTTTCCCCTGCGGGAGCGAGATGGTCTTCGCTATTGCTCCAGTTGGAGCTGACCCAATCAATTTCAGATCGACTTGAGGAACTCGATGATTGCGTTGCGCTCCTCCGGAGACAGCGCAGGGCCAATGACGCCCTCATGCTTCTCGTTCGAGAATTCGTGGCCGGTATTGCGATTGGCGGGCCTCGACGTATCGATGATGAAGTAGCCCTTGCTGTCGTAGGTCCTGCCTTCAGGAGCGACCGTCCGTGTCACGATACCGACGCGGACAGGATCGAAGCTGGGCTCACCGAGCAGGAAGACTTGTGGGCGCTCCGCAACCGGGCTGAGCAGATCGTAGATCGTCGGCACCGAGCCGTTGTGCAGGAACGGCGCAGTCGCCCATACGCCGTTCAGCGGACGCGCCTTATAGCCGAAACCTGCCGCTAGACAGTTCGGCCGATCGCCTTCGATCTCCGCTTGGACCGTCCCGGTCGACCGAAGCCATTCGTCGATGCCGGATTGGACCACGGCGCCGAGCGCAAGCGCGTAGAGTTGCATCGCATGGTCCGAGAGGTGGATCGTATCCAGCGTGTTGTCAGCCTTCCGTTGGCAGACATCGATGTCGAGGCCGAGCCCTGGGCTGCTCTGGCCCGCCCTGGCCAGTTCGCTGCCGGCGGTGTCCACGGTGCGATTGCGCAGCACGTCGCCCTGGGCCGGATCGGTGCCGATATGGCTTTGCTTGATGATCTTGACGTTGAGTACGGATTCCCTCGTCTGCTTCTCCTGCCCATCGCGACCGCGCCAGCGGATAGGGCCGAAGTTCTTCCAGAACTCCGCGTCCGGGGCCTTGCCGTGCACGATGTCCGGCGTCAGCGCTGGAAGATGGCAGCCGCTGCAATGTTTGTCGTAGAGTTGGGCTCCCACGGCGGCCTTGGCTTTGTCGATCGCAGGAAAGCTGTCGGGCCAGGCTGGCGCATTCAGTCCGGTGAAGGCTTTCGCCACCAGCGGCAGGTCCTTTCCAGCGAGCTGTTGTTCGATCCAGTGCAGATTATCGAAGGGGATGCTGCTGGCAAAACGTCCCCCCTTGGGCGGGGCGGTGAGGTTGAGCTCCGCCGAAACCCCCATCGCCTCGCCGGCATTGCGCACCAATGGCTGCATAATCGAGCCGTCGTACTGCACCCAATCGAACCATGACGATGTCCAGATGTGCGGGTAGCTGACAGGGGCGTTGAGGTTGACGTAGTTGCCGTAGCGCTTGGGGTCGAGTGCGAACACCTGGTTGCCGATGCGATTGAGCGCATCGAGGCGGGTAAACCCTTCCGTGACGTCGATCCCAGCGGGCTGATCGATCAGAGCACCAAGTATTCCATCGAGCTCCTTGGACAGTTGGACGCGTGTAAGATCGCTGTACTCGGTTCCTAAAACGCGCTTCGCGAACCGCCCGAAGCGACCGTCGAAGAAGGGTAGCTTTGCCGACAAAGCGGTCTGTGCGAGCGCAGCGCGGAGCGCATTTGTCAATTGACCGAGATCGGTCACGGCGGGGCCGCCTTCAATGACATAGCGCTTCTCTTTGAAGATCAGTTGGCCGGTATGGCACGCGGCACAGGTCAATCCAACGGCAGTCTCCTTACGCGAAAGTCCGCGGATCGACTGAAACGGCGAATATGCAAAGCCGATCGGCAAACCGTACTCATTGTTCTCGCTTTCGGCAGACTCTATGAATCCAAACCGCAGTAAATAGCGGTTGTCAGAAAACCGTTCTCGTTTGAAAAAGGGGATAGCGAAAGGCGAGTTCAGCGGCGCTTCCAGGGCGAGAAACCATGACAGCGGGATCGGTAAGGTCTGCGTGCCCTGGGCTTTATGATGGAATCGATCGGCGTCTTCGGCGTTCCAGCCCTGATCGAGCGAAACCTGCTCGCTCGCGGAAACCGGTTCAGGGAGACCAGGCGGCGTCAGAGCTTCGATTGTCGCGCCAAGCTGGGAGCTGGTCATGACTGCGATCAAAGCAATGACCACGATGATCGCCAGAAGAACAAGAAAGCGTCGCCACCAAAGGCGCCGAATTGCGCTGGTAACTGTCGACATGGCTCCCCCGTGTCAGCGAACGGCCTCCAGCAGAGAGCCGTGCAAACAGTAATACTACAACTACATGATCTTGTAGGCTTACCCCTGCTGTTGACGTCCTTGAGACGCGATCACTATTCTTTCTGACGTCACAATCGGTGGTCTGTGGAATGGGCGAACTTGACCGCATAACAAGAACATCTAGAGCGTTCGGACGAGCTCTTGTTCGAGCCGCCATCCCATCCTCGCGATCGAATTTGCAGTGACGTTGGGTCCGCTGTGGGAGATCGGGGGGCTGTAATCCGCGGGAACGCGAGCGAACGGAATTGGCCGGGCGCCTGAGGGCAATAGGCTCGCACTCGGAGATCAGGACTCCGTAGGGCGCAATGACCATGAGCATACATCCGGCCACGCCGATCACGATGATGCAGACGGCGAATTCGAGCCAAGCAACGCGGCTACCATTTAACGGCTTCGTTTGGCAAGCACGATGACGGCGCGGCTGACCTGAATTAGCAGCATCGGCGTCAGGCTGTAGCCCGCGACAATGCTCCACATCGTGAGCGTCGGTGGCAGACGTGGAAGACCTCTGTCATCGGCGGCCAGTAGAGAGGGACTGCGAGCAGAGGGCCGTACAGGCCGAGCGCAGCCAGACCCATGGATTGCGCGTGAACTCGTTGAAAACGGTACCGGAGCGGCTGCTGCGCATGGCGACGACGCGCCAGAGTTGTGCGAATGCGACGGCGAGGAATGTGGTGGTGACTATGGCCTCGCCCGTCCAGCCGGGCCGAAACCGCCAGTGTCCCCGCGGTTCTCGCGCTTACGAAGGAAGGCCTCATATCCCTCCGGGTCAACCTCCTTCAGGCGGTTCAGCGCGCGCTTAGCTTCCAGATCGGCGGACTTGCTATGACGCTGTTTGATCTTTTTACTTTTGCTTCCATCTCTGCGAGCTGTCCCGTTGCTGTTGGTACACTCTCGGGTATTGTCTCGAGCTTCGCGCTTGGTCGCGTCTCTTCGAGGCCTTCGACGCACCGATTGGGATGACGAGATGCTGCGGCTCGAATTGAACGACCTTCTCGAAGGTGGGTTTGAGCCGCTCGACGATCTGCACGAGGCCGTCCAGGCGCTGCTCGACCATCCGCGGCGGCGGCGGCGGCGGCTCCGGCGGCCTGCTGCCCGCAGGGCTGATCCAAGCGACCAAGTTTGCATCGTCGCTGTTGAAATGGTTGAAGTCGAGTCGACGTCAGCATCGTCACCTCCGGAGACGTCGGCGTCGCGGCACCGGAAGCTCTGGCAGTATTCCGAGAACGGCACGATCCCCGGCACCGACGACACCTAGCAAGGGATCGACTGCATGGCCCATCCTTCCGCGCAAACGCTCGGGTACCCACGCTAGTAGCCGTGTGCGAGCAGTAACGCCGTCGTGGTCTAGTCATCTGGAACGGAAGTTCGTGACATTAGTTGATCGCTCGGATCTCTAGAGAGGAGAGCGCTCGTGGCGAATGCAGGTGTGAAAGGCCGGCCGATCGCGCCGTTGGTGCTGAGTTCGCAGGAG
>NZ_JADYVV010000132.1:0-6966 GCF_020194035.1 Bradyrhizobium sp. BRP56 | reverse complement strand
CGGACCGAGCTGCCATTGGCCGATAGGCAGGCAATCTCGCATCGGTCGTCCAGAGAGAGCTGCTTGTAAGTCCGCCCCATGGCAACACCTCCTCAAGGAAGTGTTGCACTTCGTTTGTGAACTCAGGGGACCCATTACCACTGCAGTTGGTTGTTGAAGAAGGCTGGGGCCCACATCGTTCACGACACTCCGGTCGTGGTTATGGGTCCCGGCCTTCGCCGGGACGACAGCGTAGCTAGCCGCTATTCCGCAGCCCCGCCGAGATCCCGTTGATCGTGATCTGAATCCCGCGCAGCACCTGCTCGTCCGGGTTCTGCGCGCGATACTCTTTGAGCAGCTCGACCTGCACGTGATTGAGCGGATCCATGTAAGGGAAGCGGTTGCGGATGCCGCGCTCCAGCAGCGGGTTGCCCTGCAGCAGCCGGTCATGCCCCATGATGTCGAGCAGCGTCTCGATCGACAGGTGCCATTCGCGGCGGATCTGGCCGAAAATCTTCTCGCGCAACGCGACGTCAGGCACCAGTTCAGCATAGCGCGAGGCGATCGCGATCGAGCTCTTCGCCAGCACCATATCCATGTTGGAGAGCAGCGTGCGGAAGAACGGCCATTCCCGATAGAGCTCCTGCAGGAACGCCATGCCCTGCTCCGGATGCTCTGATATCCAGCTCTCGACCGCGCTGCCGAAACCATACCATCCCGGCAGCATCAGCCGGCATTGCGCCCAGGAGAACACCCACGGAATGGCGCGCAGGTCCTCGATCTCGCGGGTCTTCTTGCGCGAGGCCGGGCGGCTGCCGATGTTCAGCGTCGCGATCTCGTTGATGACGGTCGAGCCCCAGAAATAATCGGCGAAGCCTTCGGTCTCATAGACGAGGCCGCGATAGGCCTTGAAGGCGAGCGCGGAAATCTCCTCCATCGCCTTGAGATATTCGGGGCGCGGCGCGCTCTGCCGCGGCTGCAGCAGGCTGGTTTCCAGCGTTGCAGCGGCGAGGATCTCCAGATTGCTGCGGCCGACCTCGGCATTGGAATATTTCGACGAGATGATCTCGCCCTGCTCCGTGATGCGGATCTGGCCGTTCACGGCGCCGCCGGGCTGCGCGATGATCGCGTCATAGCTCGGGCCGCCGCCGCGGCCAACCGAACCGCCGCGGCCGTGGAACAGGCGCAGCCGCACGCCGTGGCGCTCGAACACCTCGACGAGGCCGATCTCGGCCTTGTAGAGCTCCCAACCCGAGGTGACGAAGCCGCCATCCTTGTTGCTGTCGGAATAGCCGAGCATCACCTCCTGCACGCTGCCGAGACTGTCGACCAGCTTGCGATAATCGTGCAGCACCAGCATGCGGTCCATGATGCCGCTGGAGGCCTGCAGATCCTCAATGGTTTCGAACAGCGGCACGATGTTGACGGCGCTGCGGCCGGACGGATTGACGAGCCCGACCTCCTTCAGCAGCACCGCGACCTCGAGCATGTCGGACATGCCCTGGCACATCGAGATGATGCATTGAGAGATCACCTCCGGCCCGAACCTGGCGTGCGCCTCGGCCGCGGCTCGGAACACGGCGAGCTCGCTCTGGGTCTCCTCGGAATATTTCACGAAGGGCGAGGCCAGCGGCCGCGCATTGCGCAGCTCGCCGAGCAGCAGGCTGACGCGGGCGTCCTCGCCGAGCGCCAGATAGGACATCCCAGGATTGGCGGTGTCGAACAGTTCGGCGATGGTGCGCTCGTGCACCGCCGAGTTCTGGCGGATGTCGAGCCGCGCCAGATGGAAGCCGAAGCAATCCACCGCCCGCCGCAACAGCCGCAGCCGGCCGCGCGCGATCACGCTGGAATTGTTCGCGATCAGCGAGCGGTTGAGCACGTCGAGATCGGCCTGGAATTCCCTGGCGCGCGCATAGGGCTCGGCCTTGCCGACCGGCGGCCGCGTGGTCTCGACCTCGAGCCGAGAGGCCGTCGCCGCAAGCCTCGCATAGATGCCCGATACGGCCAGCCGATACGGCTCGCCGCTGCGATGCGGTGAGGTGTCGGGCGAACGCTCGGCGAGGCTCCGCAGCTCGTCCGAGACGTCGGCGAGATGCGCCGCCAGCGACAATTCGGCGCCAAGCGCATGCAGCTCCTCGAGGTAGAAGTTGAGTGCCTGGCTCGACTGCAGGCGCAGCGTGCCGCGCATCACCTCCGCGGTGACGAAGGGATTGCCGTCGCGATCGCCGCCGATCCAGCTTCCCATCCTGAGGAAGGAAGCGAGTTCGCCGGCCTCACCGCCCTCCTTGTTCAGGCGGTCCTCCAGCGCGCAATGCAGCCGCGGCACCTCCTGCAGGAAGGTGTAGTCGTAGAACGACAGGCCGTTGGCGACCTCGTCGAGCACGGTCAATTTGGTCCGGCGCAGCAGATTGGTCTGCCACAGCGTCACCACGGCGCGGCGCAGCTGCTCGTCGCTGGCCTCGCTCTCGTCCGGCGTCATCTGCAGCCGCTCGCGGCGGTCGAGCAGATCGGCGATTTCCATCTCGCGATCCATCGTGCTCTTGCGGCGGACCTCGGTCGGATGCGCGGTCAATACCGGGCTGACCAGTGCACTCTTGAAGAAGCTGCGCAGGTCGGCCGGGCTGATGCCGGCCTGACGGGCATGCACCAGCGTCTGTTCCAGCGTGCTCGGCCGCGGCGCCCCGCTCGGGCCGCGGCTGCGCATCTGGCGGATGTTGTTCTGGTCCTCGGCGATGTTGGCGAGGTGGGAGAAATAGCTGAAGGCGCGGACGATCTGTAGCGTCTCGGCAATCGACATGCCGTCGAGGATGCCCTCCAGTTCCCGCCGCGCCAGCTTGTCCTCGTCGCGATGGAAGCGAACCGAGGTCTGGCGGATGCGCTCGACCAGGTCGAATACGTCGGCCCCTTCCTGGTCGCGCACGGTATCGCCGAGAACGCGCCCCAGCAGGCGGATGTCGTTCCGGAGCCGCGCATCCTCCTCCTGCGCAGCCGCTTCCAGAAGGCTGGCCTCCGCGGCACGCTTGGCGCGGATTTCCGTCTCGGACGGCATGGTCTGGGGAGGCATTACCTGGGGAGGCATTACCTGGGGAGACATGGCTTGGCTACTCCGGAGGCTGCCCGGCTCCTCCCGAGTGTGCGCTTTTTTTGCCGCAGCGCAAGATGAACTTGGTGGCGGTGCACACACACCAATGTCGTCCCGGCCAAAGCTGGGACCCATCACCACCGGCGGCTGCGGTCGAAGCAAGCTGGGGCCACTGCAGCGCGCAACACGGAGATTGGTGGTTATGGGTCCCCGGTCGCGCGGAGCCTGTCATCAGGCGGCGCTTCGCGCCGACCCGTTGGCTTGCCCGGGACGACGGGCTAGATCCTCCGCCCCGCCCGCTCCCAATAGGGATCGCGCAGCCGGCGCTTGAAGATCTTTCCGGAATCCTCGCGCGGCAGGTTGGTCTGGATCTCGATGTGCTTGGGCACCTTGTAATCGGCGAGCGCGGTCTTCAGCTGGGCGCGGACGGAGGCGATGTCGAGCACGACGCCTGGCTGCGGCTCGACCACCGCCATCAGCGCCTCGCCGAACTCGGCATCGGGAATGCCGAACACCGCGCAGTCGTGCACGCCGGGGACGGCATGCAGCACCGCCTCGATCTCGGCCGGATAGATGTTGACGCCGCCCGAGATCACCATGTCGCGCTTGCGATCGCAGATGAAGACGTAGCCGTCGGCATCGATATAGCCGACGTCGCCCGAGGTGATGAATCCCTGCCGGTCGATCTCGGCGCGCTTCTCGGCCTTGTTGTGATAGGTGAAATCGGGATTGCCCTTGATCCGCGAATAGATCTCGCCGATCTGGCCCTGCGGCACCTCCTTGCCGTCGTCGCCAATGAAGCGAAGCTCGGCACCGGGCGAGATCTTTCCGACCGTGCCGGGCTTCTTCAGCGCGTCCTCGGAATTGGCGAAGGTCACCGCGCCTGACTCGGTCGAGCCGTAGAACTCGTAGATCACCGGCCCCCACCATTCGATCATGGCGCGCTTGACATCGGGCGGACAGGGCGCGGCGGCATGGATGATATGGCGCAGCGACGACATGTCGTACTTCCGGCGCACCTCCTCTGGCAGCTTCATCAGGCGGATGAACATCGTCGGCACCATGAAGATGGTGTCGATCCGCTCGCGCGCGATCAACTGCAGAAACTCCTCCGCGTCGAAGCGCGGCATCAGCACCAGCGCGCCGCCGAGCTTGCCCGAGCGCAAGCCGAAGGAATTCGGCGCGGAATGGTAGAGCGGTCCCGGCAGGATCGCACGTGCACCGGGCTTCAGGCCGTAGATCATCGCGCGCATTGCTTCCGCATTGGCAGTCTGCTCCGGCGTCGGCGCAAAGCGGCGCACGCCCTTCGGATGGCCTGTGGTACCCGAGGTGTAGATCATGTTCTGCGGCTGCGGCACCACCGGGCCGTCATAGCGCGGGAATTGCGCGAGCCAGGCTTCGAAATTGATCGCGAAATCCGGTGTCGCCAGATGATCGGGATTGATCTTGTAGTTGGCGAGGATTTCCGGCGGCGTCGGCACGCTGAGCACGATGACGCCGGGTGGGATCGCACCGCGCAGCGGATGCAATATGTCGGCATGACCGATCAGGACCCGCGTGCCGGAATCCGTCAGCACATAGTTGATCTCCTCCGGCTTGAAGTGCCAGTTGATCGGCACGCCATAGGCGCCGAGCCGCATCGCGGCATAGGCAGCCTCGATGAAGGCGATGTCGTTGCGCATCAGCATGCAGACGCTGTCGCCCGGCTTGACGCCGAGCTCGTTGAGGCCGCTGGCAATACGGTCGGCGCGCTCGGCCACCGCAGCGTGATCGCGCCGTCGATCGCCGCTGACGATGCCGAGGAAGGGCTGGGACGTTTCGCTCATTTCTGTGTTGTTCTTCGTTATTCGTCAGCGGCCTCGTTGCCTTCGTCATCACCGGGCTTGTCCCGGTGATCCACGTCTTTACCGCCGCAACAAAGACGTGGATGGCCGGGACAAGCCCGGCCATGACGGCTATACATCGTCACGCATCCACAAACCTTGGCGCGCGCTTCTCCAGATTGGCGCGCACGGATTCGGTCTGGTTCGGGCTGCCGAGCAATTTCTGCTGCTCGACCGATTCCGCGAGCAGCGCGGCCGCCGGGTCGACCGACAGATTGTTGAGCATGCGCTTGGCGGCACGGATCGCATCCGGGCTCTTGCCGGCGATCTCGCGCGCGACTTCGAGCGCCGCGGCGCGCGGGTCGTCGCAGACGCGGGTGGCAAGGCCGTAACTTTGGGCCTCCTGCGCCGAGAAGATGCGGCCGGTATAGGTGAGCTCGCGCAGGATGTCGTCGCGCACGAGGCTCGCCAGAATCGGCGTGCCCGCCATGTCGGGCACAAGACCCCATTTGATTTCCATGATCGACATCCGTGCATCCTGCGAGAGGAAGCGCATGTCGGCGCCGAGCGCCAGCTGGAAGCCGCCGCCGAACGCGACACCGTGAACCGCTGCGATCACGGGCACCGGAAGCTGGCGCCAGCCCCAGACCGCCTGCTGCGGGAAATTGGCCTTGCCGTGGGTGCGGATGGTGAGATCGCGCTTCTCGCCGCCCGGCACTCCGTTACCGCCGTCCTTCATGGCGGCGAAACGACCCATGTCGAGCCCGGCGCAGAACGCCCGGCCCTCGCCGGACAGCACCACCACCCGAACGGCTTTTTCCCTGGAAAGCCGGTCGGTTGCGGCCACCAATGCCTCGAACATCGCGGCGTCGAGCGCGTTCATCTTGTCCGCCCGCACCAGGCGGACATCGGCGATACCGTCCGAAATCGATATCGAAACGCGATCTTCCATTGAAATCTCCTCCGCTGTTCCTTGTTGGCGCTTTACAGAAAGGCCGTTGTCCGCTTTTAGTCAATCGACCAATTAACTGACAACCCCCGTGGAGGAAACGATGTTCTCTGATCAGCTTCTTGCCGGGCGGCGCATACTGGTAACCGGTGGTGGCACCGGCCTCGGCAAGTCCATGGCCTCGCGGTTCCTGCAGCTCGGCGCGGAGGTGCATATCTGCGGCCGCCGCAAGAGCGTCTGCGACGAAACCGCCACCGAGCTGATGGCCGAGCATGGCGGGCGCGTGGTCAGCCACGGCGTCGATATCCGCAACGCCATGGCGGTCGACGAGATGATCGAGGCGATCTGGACCACCAGCGGCCCGCTCACCGACCTCATCAACAACGCCGCCGGCAATTTCATCTCGCGTTCGGAAGAGCTCTCGCCGCGCGGCTTCGATGCGGTCGCCAACACCGTGATGCACGGCACCTTCTACGTGACGCACGCGGTGGGCCGGCGCTGGATCGCCGGCGGCCATCGCGGCAACGTGGTGTCGATCACCGTGACCTGGGTGCGCAACGGCTCGCCCTATGTGGTGCCGTCGGCGATGAGCAAGTCGGCGATCCACGCCATGACCATGTCGCTTGCGATCGAATGGGGCCGTCACGGCATCCGCCTCAACACCATCGCGCCCGGCGAGATCCCGACCGAAGGCATGAGCAAGCGCATCAAGCCCGGCGACGAGGCCGGCGCGCGCACCAAGGCGATGAACCCGATGGGCCGCGTCGGCACCATGGAGGAATTGCAGAACCTCGCGGTGTTCCTGATCTCCGGCGGCTGCGACTGGATCAACGGCGAGACCATCGCCATGGACGGCGCGCAGGCGCTGGCGATGGGCGGCAATTTCTATCAGCTCCGCGACTGGAGCGACGACGACTGGACCAAGGCGCGCGAGTCGATCAAGGCGCAGAACGAGAAGGATCGCGCGGCGCGGGGCTGAGGCCCGCGCTTGCTCCTCAATCACTACTGTCGTCCCTGCGAAAGTGTTCAGTCCCGTGAGTTTAGCAACGGCCTGGATCGGGGCCTGGTAGCCGAGGCATTTGAGGCGAGTCCGGTTGTAGTCGTGGACGAACCTGGCGATGAAGGCGTCGCGA
>NZ_JADYVV010000131.1:0-7229 GCF_020194035.1 Bradyrhizobium sp. BRP56 | reverse complement strand
CAGCCGTCGGACACAACTTCCGCCGCATCCTCGCCTGGCTGAGATATCTCTTGTGCCTGTTCCTGGCCCAGCTATGGCGCACGCTCGCCCGGCCAGCCTCGATCAATCCGGCTTCTTAACGGACGACTCTGCTGCGCGGACGCAATTGATGGGTTTCGCTTCGCTCTACCCATCCTACGCAGTCGTTACTTCGCGGCGTGCGCGCCGCCTTTACCGCCGCCGACGATCACGCCCGCGGCCTTCTCGATCGGCTTGATCGCCGAGGTGAAGTCCGACTCCGGTCCCTCGTCGCGGATGATGACTTCCCAGAGCCGGCCGACCGCTTCGGCGACTTCCATCGACAGCCCGAGCGAACGCATTTCCTCGACCGCAAGCCGCACGTCCTTCACCATCAAGCCGGTGGCGAAGCCGAAGTCGAAGCTGCGCGGCAACACCGAGCGCGGAAACTTGTCGCGGCTTGCAGTGTTCAGCCCGGAGCCGGCATTGATGACGTCGATCATCACTGCCGGATCGAGCCCGGACTTGACGCCCATCACAACGGCCTCCGAGGTCGCCACCATCGCGGTCGCCGACAGGAAGTTGTTGGCGAGCTTCATGGTCTGGCCGGAGCCCGGCTTGGTGCCGATGAAGAACACCTTGCCGATGACGTCGAGCGCGCCCTTCACCAGCTCGAAATCGGCCCGCGGGCCCGACACCATCACCGCCAGCGTGCCCTTCTCGGCGCCGGAGACGCCGCCGGAGACCGGGCTGTCGATCTGCACGATGTTCTTCCTGGCCAGCAGATCGTGGATCTTCACCGCCATCTGCGAGCCGACGGTGGAGAGGTCGATGAAGCGTTTGACGCGCGTGCCCTCGATCACGCCGCCCGCGCCGGTCGCGACCTCGAGCGAAGCCTGCAGCGAAGGCAGGCTCGCCATCACGGTCTCGACGCGGTCGGCGATGTCCTTGGGCGAGGTTGCGGCCACCGCGCCGAGCGCGACCAGCCTGTCGAGCGCGTCCTTGCTGGTGTCGAACACGGTGAGCTTGTGGCCTGCCTCGATCAGCCGGCGCGCCATCGGGAAGCCCATCTTCCCGAGGCCGATGAATCCGATTTCCATGAGTCGTTTCCTCTATGTCGTTATGTGCGGAGCCGCGCACCCCACATTCGCTGTCGTCCCGGCGAAGGCCGGGACCCATTACCACCGCGGTTGATTGCTGTGCTCCGCTGGAGCCCCAGCGTGTTCCCACCACGAAGGCCTGTGGTTATGGGTCCTGGCTTTCGCCAGGACGACATTGCGTGTGAGGCAGCAGCGTCTCACGCCTTGTTGTCGAGTTCGGCGAACACCTCGCGCGCGATGCGGAAGCTGTCGACGCCGGCCGGGATGCCGGCATAGATCGAGACCTGCATGAAGATCTCGCGGATTTCGTCGCGGGACACGCCGTTGGTCAGCGCGCCCTTGATGTGGGCCTTCAATTCGTGCGGCCGGTTCAGGATCGAGATCATGGCGAGGTTGAGCATGCTGCGGGTCTTGCGCGGCAATTCCTCGCGGCCCCAGACCGCGCCCCAGCAATATTCGGTGACGAGTTCCTGGAATGGCTTGTTGAAGCCGTCCGAATTCTTCAGCGCATTGTTGACATAGGCTTCGCCCAGCACCGCCTTGCGGATTTCGAGCCCCTTGTCGTGCGTTTTTTGGTCCATATCGCGTTCCTCATGCGTTAATGCGATGGTTCGGCCGGGACGTTACGGGGTCGAACCGCCGCAGTCACGCCTTCGTGTTATGCGTATTTCCCGGTGTGGGTTACTGCCTGGAACGGGTGCCTCAAAGCCGCCGCCGTGCTAGGCTGACCTGCCGGCTACCCCGGAGATTTTATTGAGCGGAGCCAACATCGACCCCTCTGACCCGTCACGCGCCGTCCGCGACAGCGATGCGATCGCGCGGCTGAAACTGACAGAGGCTCTGCAGCGGGCAAGGTTCGCGATTGGGTGGGAACGGGCTTGGCCGCATCTGGCCCGGTTCCTGACGGTCGCAGGATTGTTCCTGGTCGCGTCCTGGGCCGGGCTGTGGCTGGTGCTGCCGTTTGTCGCACGCGTGGCCGGCGCCGGCCTGTTCGCGATTGCCGCGCTCGCGGCGCTGTCGCCGCTGGTGCGCTTCCGCTGGCCGAGCCGCGAGGAGGGCCTGAGCCGGCTCGACCGCGGCGCCGGCATTCGCCATCGCCCGGCGACCACGCTCTCCGACACGCTCACCAACAAGGATCCGTTTGCGCTGGCGCTGTGGCAAGCGCAGCGCGAGCGCACGCTGGCCTCGATCAAGCGCATCCGCGCCGGGCTGCCGCGGCCGCGCGTGTCACTGCACGACCCCTGGGCACTGCGCGCGCTGGTCATCGTGATGCTGGTCGCGAGCTATGTCGCCGCCGGCGACGAGCGTGGCCTGCGGGTCGCCTCCGCATTCGACTGGAACGGCATCATGGCGCCGGCCAATGTCCGGGTCGATGCCTGGGTGACGCCGCCCAACTACACCGGCAAGCCGCCGATCATTCTGTCCAACGCCAACAAGGACGCCAACGCGGCGGACACCACCCCGCTCGCGGTTCCGGCCGGCAGCACGCTCCTGGTGCGCTCCAGCGGCGGCAGCATCGACGTCGTCGTCGGTGGCGGTGTTACCGAGGTCGCGCCGGACGGGCAGGCGCCCAAGGGCACCAACGAGCGGCATTTCAAGATCACCGGCGACGGCACCGCGCATGTCCGTGCGCCGGCCGGTCAGCCGCAGTGGAAATTCACCGCCACGCCGGACCGCCCGCCGTCGATTGCGCTCGCCAAGGATCCGGAGCGGCAGGCGCGCGGCGCGCTGCAGATGTCCTACCGGCTCGAGGACGACTACGGCGTCAGCGAAGCGCGCGCGCAATTCGCAGTGCGGCCGACCGATGCGCCGAAGGAGGCCGACGGCAAGAAGGATGCCGACGGCAAGGCGGCGCAGCCGCGACCGCTGTTCGAGCCGCCGCAATTCGCGCTGGTGCTGCCGAATGCGCGTACCCGCAACGGCGTCGGCCAGACCGTGAAGGACCTCAGTGAGGATCCCTATGCCGGGGCCGACGTGACCTTGACGCTGACGGCCAAGGACGAGGCCGGCAATGAGGGCAAGAGCGAGCCGTTCAACATGCGGCTGCCGGAGCGCCTGTTCACCAAGCCGCTGGCGCGCGCGCTGATCGAGCAGCGCCGTATCCTGGCGCTCGACGCCAATCAGAACGGCCAGGTGTTCGCCGCGCTCGAGGCGCTGATGATCGCGCCCGAAATGTTCATGCCGGAGACCGGCTATTACCTTGGCCTGCACACCGTGAGCCGGCAGCTCGAGGCGGCGCGCACCGACGACCAATTGCGCGAGGTGGTCGCCAGCCTGTGGTCGCTCGCCGTCACCATCGAGGACGGCAATATCTCGGACGTCGACAAGGCGCTGCGTGCGGCGCAGGACGCGCTCAAGCAGGCGCTCGAGCGCGGCGCGACCGACGAGGAGATCAAGAAGCTCACCGACAATCTGCGCGCCGCGCTGGACAATTTCCTCCGCCAGATGGTCGAGCAGTTCCGCAACAATCCGCAGCAGCTCGCCCGGCCGCTCGATCCCAATGCCAAGGTGCTGAGCCAGCAGGATCTCAAGAACATGCTCGATCGCATGGAGCGGCTGTCACGCTCCGGCGACAAGGATGCGGCGCGGCAGCTGCTCGAGCAGATGCAGCAGATGCTGGAAAACCTGCAAATGGCGCAGCCCAATCAGGGCGACGACGACATGCAGCAGTCGCTCAACGAGCTCGGCGACATGATCCGCAAGCAGCAGCAATTGCGCGACAAGACCTTCAAGCAGGGCCAGGATTCCCGCCGCGACCGCATGCGCGGCAAGCAGGGCGAGCAGTCGATGGGCGACCTGCAGCAGGACCAGCAGGCGCTGCGCGATCGCCTGAAGAAGCTGCAGGAAGAGCTCGCCAAGCGCGGCATGGGACCGGACCAGCGCGGCCAGAAGGGCCAGAAAGGCCAGGGTCAGAAGGGCGACCAGGCGCAGCCGGGCGATCAAGGCGGCGACCAGGGCGATGACGGCGATGACGGGCTCGACCAGGCCGATTCCGCGATGGGCGATGCCTCCGGGCGGCTCGGCGAGGGCAATGCCGACGGCGCGGTGGATTCGCAGGGCCGTGCGCTGGATGCGCTGCGCAAGGGCGCGCAGAGCCTCGCCGACGCGATGCAGCAGGGCGATGGCGACCAGCCGGGCGACAGCCCCGGCAACCGCGCCGGCCGCCAGCAGAGCGGCGGCAACCAGACCGATCCGCTCGGCCGCCCGTTGCATGGCCGCGAATTCGGCGACGATTACACGGTGAAGATCCCCGGTGAGATCGACGTGCAGCGCGTCCGCCGCATCCTCGAAGAGCTGCGCCGCCGCCTCGCCGATCCGTCGCGGCCGCAGATCGAGCTCGACTACATCGAGCGGCTGCTGAAGGATTATTGAGCGCCTCGTCCTTCGACTGTCGTCACCCGTGAAAGCTCGTGCCTATTCACGAGACATCGGCGCTTGAATCGAACGGCCGCGGCGACCTGTGTGCCGCGCTTCCACTGGAATGACGCGGAATCTGCACGACGGTCGTAAGCCTGCAGGCGTCAGCTTCTGCGGGCTACGCGCCCCGCGTTCCAATCGGGTGCGATCGGGACCGGGTGTCGTCAGCCCGTTGCGCACAATTTTCCTAAAATTGTCGGGTTCCCGTTGGTGCGCATTTAAGTCGCTTGCGTCACCTTACTTCGGAAAATTGGCAAGCGTCTCAGGAGAGCACATGAGGCACAGCCGTTTATTCATTGCATCGTCGTACCGGCCATTGGGTATTACTCGCCGGCACCAACATCAGACCAGCTTGGTTCGACAATTCGTTCGAGACCAGTCGGGCAGCTACGTGATCATTTCAGCGCTGCTCATGCCGGTCCTGGTCGGCACGGCAGGGCTCGGTACCGAAGTGGGATGGTGGTACTACAAACATAAGAACATGCAGAGTGCCGCCGACTCCGGCGCGGTAAGCGCCGCAACGGCGGCAAGTGCAGGCGCCGACCTTTTGTCCGAAGCCAACGCGGTCACGGCAAACTACGGTTACGCGAACGGGGCGCACAACGTCACGGTCACGGTGAATCAACCGCCGAAGACCGGCAGTCAGACGTCGAACCTGCAGGCGGTCGAAGTCATCGTGAGTCAACCGCAACAGCGGTTGCTGTCAGCCTTGTTCGGCTCGGCCCCGGTGCCGGTCACCGCGCGCGCGGTCGCCCTGCCGAATTCCGGGACGGGCTGCGTGCTTGCGCTCAACGCCAGCGCCAGTCCCGCGGTCAACGTGAGCGGCGGCAACCAGCTCAACCTGATCAAGTGCAACCTTTACAGCAACTCGGGTGCAAGCCCATCGCTCAACGTGGCCGGCAGCGCGACGATCGCCGCCAATCAGGTCGGCGTCGTCGGCGACGTCTCCGGCACCAGCAACATCACGGCCACCAACGGCGTCAAGACGCATGTGAAGCCAATGGCTGACCCGTATGCGAACGTCTCTCCGCCGTCGAAGCCGAGCTGCACGAACGCCAAGATTACGGTCAATTCCAACGGAAAGACGAATTCCCTCAGCCCCGGCTGCTACTCGGGCAGCATTACGGTGAACGCCGGCGCAACGCTGAACCTCGATCCGGGCATCTATTACCTGGACGGCTCGAACTTGAGCGTCGCGGGCAACGCCACCATCACGGGCAGCGGCGTGACCCTGGTCTTTACGGGCTCGGGAAGCAAGTGGGGCACGGCTTCGATCGGCAGCAACGCGATCGTCGATCTGACGGCGCCGACCTCCGGCTCCACGAAGGGCATCGTCATGTATGGCGACCGCAACATGCCGGCCGGGACTACCTTTAATCTCACGGGTGGTGCCACCCAGAACTTCGGCGGCGCCATCTACCTGCCGAAGGCCGACC
Organism: Bradyrhizobium sp. BRP56; assembly: GCF_020194035.1. Taxonomy (NCBI): domain Bacteria; kingdom Pseudomonadati; phylum Pseudomonadota; class Alphaproteobacteria; order Hyphomicrobiales; family Nitrobacteraceae; genus Bradyrhizobium; species Bradyrhizobium sp. BRP56. The sequence goes on along the minus strand of NZ_JADYVV010000131.1, from coordinate 1,279 downwards.
TCAGCTTCGGCGGTGGTAACGGCACAAGCACATCATGCACCAAAATCATCGCGGACACGCTGACGTTCAGCGGCACGTCGAACCTTCAGGTCAATTGTTCGGCGCTCGGCACCGCGACGATAGGCACGCAAACCGCGCAACTCATCGAGTGAGGTTGGCCCCGATGCAAATCCAGAGATCCTCATCCAACAGCCGTGGTCGATTGGTTTTCTCTCTGACGCAGCTTGTGCGCACCGCCGTTCACGACAGGGGCGGCGTCGCGGCCATCGAATTCGGCATCATGATCCCGTTGCTGTCCCTGATGGTCGTCTCGGTAACCGACATCGGACTCGCGCTCTATCGCAAGATGCAGGTCGAGAATGCCGCGCAGGCGGGAGCGCAATACGCCATCGTGCGCGGCTTTGACGAGACTGGCGTCACCAGCGCCGTAACAGCCGCCACGAATTCCACAGCCATCAATGCCTCGCCCAAGCCGTACCAGTTTTGCGGGTGCCCGACCAGTTCCGGGGTCAGCACCGTCAGTTGCGGTGCGGTCTGCCCCAGCGGCGCGCAGGCCGGAACATATGCCATGGTTTCGGCGCAAGGGACCTACTACACGCTGATCAATTATCAGATTGTGGCGGCCACCTACACCTATAGCGCCCAGTCCACTGCGAGGCTGCAGTGAAACTCACACCGCTATGGCGGGACAATCGAGGGGCCTCCGCGCTGGAATTCGCCCTGACCGCTCCCGTGTTCTTCCTGTTCATATTTGGCATCATCGAATTCGGACTGCTGTTCTGGACCCAGCTCGGGCTGCAGCACGGCACGGAAATGGCGGCGCGTTGCGCGACCGTCAACAGCACGCTCTGTCCAAGCGGCAGCGCCATCACGAATTACGCCGCGCAACAGGCGTTCGGCCTCACGCTCCCGGCGCAGACATTCACCTATTCCACGTCAGCCTGCGGCAACGTGGTCAGCGCGAGTTATGCATTTCAATTTGCACAATTTCTCAATCTGTCCCCGGTGACGCTGACCGCCCGGGCATGCTTTCCGAGTTGAGCTCGTAACCCTAGTGTCCCGAATCCGAAGTTCGCATCATTTGCCGCACCTTCGGAGCGAACTTCGGATTCGACAAGGACACTGGCAAACTTATGATTCTAGTGTGCTTTAGTCGTCCGTGAAGAATGCAGATCGGCCCGATAGATAAGCAGAAGTTGTCTCGATGAAGTGTTCGATTTTGCAGGAAAGCCGGGTGTTGGGCCGCGGTTTCTTGCGTTTTAGGATTTTGCTTTCGAGC
>NZ_JADYVV010000130.1:0-7759 GCF_020194035.1 Bradyrhizobium sp. BRP56 | reverse complement strand
ACTGACGCTCCAAGTCGGAAAGCTGCGTTTTCGGGAGTCGCCGATAACGCCAGATGTTGTTACGATGCGATCGAAGTTGCTCGAGCCGCTGATCGATCAATCTGGAGTGTCGCTTCTCCATCGGGCCATACCTTCAGACTGCCGGGCTTCAGCCAGGTTATCGAGGAACATCGCGGTCCCCCCAATTGTTATCTAAGCATCATCGGCAACTATCAATTGGGCGCCGGTGGCTGAGAGTGTCGTGCTCCCGATCATCCGCTGGCGAAGCAGGCATTTCACCGCCGGCGCTACGCTCATTTCCTCCAATGCGGGAAGAAGCCGATGACTTCAAACATCGCGACTAGCCTGATCACAAAGTTAACTGCCTCCAACCGGCTCGACAGCGATGATATTCAGGCACTTCAGCAGCTTCCGATCCAGGAACGCCAAGTCCCGGCTCAGCACATTATTGTCGCCGATGGCAGCCGACCAAAGGAGTCTTGCCTGCTTGCCGAAGGATTTGCGTACCGTGCAAAAATCACGCAGGACGGCAAGCGGCAAGTCCTCTCGTTGCACATTCCCGGCGAAATACCGGATCTGCAGAGCCTCTACCTCAACGTCATGGATCACGATTTCACGACGCTGACACCCTGCACGCTTGGCTTCATCCCTCATGAAGCGATCAAGGCCTTGTGCAAGCAGCGCCCGAATGTGACAGGTGCGCTTTGGCGCGAAACGCTCATTGACGCGGCGATTTTTAGGGAATGGATCGTCAATGTCGGCCGCAGGTCCGCGGACGAGCGTATGGCCCACCTTTTCGCCGAAATTCATCGTCGATTGAGGGCTGTCGGTCGAACGAGCGACGGTGATTTCAACTTCCCTATTACGCAATCCGATCTTGGAGATTGTCTCGGACTTTCGACGGTCCACGTCAACCGCACGCTGCAGGAACTGCGGCAAGAAGGTATCATGCAAGTCGAGCGGCCACACTACCGCATTCTGGACCACGATAAATTGGAGGAATTGGCCGGATTCGATCCGGCCTATCTTCACTTGGAGCCGACTGGCTAACTCGAAGGGGAGACGATGCGCTTGGCGGTGACGTCGATCTGAAAGATTGCGTTTTCCTCTCGCTTGACCACGATCGACCGACGATTGGATTTGTCGGGATCCAGATTGGACTCGGCATCGCGAACCGTCATCACGGCCTTCTGCCAGGCCACCTCGTCGTTCAGCAGCTCCTCGCCATCGGGATCATCAAACGGACGGTCATTCGAAATGGAGAAGGAGCGTAGCCGGCAACTCGTCGTCGAACTAGAGGGTCTATCTCACTTTCATATTTAGCCGAGTGTGCTCTAGGTTTTGTACAAGCCACACGGCCGGTCCGAGCGGGCCGCAGCCGCCGCATAGTACCGGGGAAAATAGCAACCGATAGAACGATTGGGTTACCTGATCCGGGGAGCCAAATGCGCTCCGCTAGTGCTACGACAAGGCGCGCCCTGTCATGCCCCAGCGCTGAGCAATTGTCGCGGAAACCGTAGGCGTCCGGTCTCGACTATCGTCGCCACCGATCTAAGCTAGCTCAGCCTCGTGGTGTGATCTCGCGGTCGACTAAGAGGACGGAGCCGCCAAGCCCGACCGTACCCGGATTGGCGGTTCTCTTTTGCACCGAATGCAACATTAACAGGCAGGTCGCGGCGGTGAGCCTGAGCCTTTGTCGCAATTTATCTGCCGAACCCGCGACCTAGCAGCCTCGGTTTAACGCAAAAGCCCGGCCGTCAACTAGGACGGCCTGGCGAAAGTGATACGAGCTCGATGAACGCTGCGGATATGCTGCGGCGCGGCAGGGCGGTGGGTACCTTGATTGGAGGGTGTTTAGCCGCCGGACTGAGGCACGAAAGCATTCACGTATGCCGCTATTCGCGCCGCCGGTGACGGTCGTATTGTCAAAGGTTACCGAGCTGACGGAATGGAGGCGGCCAAGCCGGCACCAGCGGTACAATCGCAATTGCAGCGAGATGATCGGTGCTCATGGCGATGTCCTTGCATCGCCCCCATCAATTGGTCTTCGAGCGCGAGCTATTCCCTATAGGCGCCAGGCCTACCCGCCACTTTGCAAGATCAATGCGTCGGATATGGGCGTACTAGGTTCCTCATTCCATTCGTGATGAAAATTGGGGAACGAAGACGCCCCGCCAGAAAGCAGCAGGCCCCCATAAGCGCGTTTCACATGTGCTAATGACGCGGTGCCCGCATGATAGAAAACTCGTCTTCGAGCGTGGCGCTCATATGGCGTGGGCTACCGCTCGACCCCAGCGTAAATCGATCGCAGCTTCAGATTACATTTAGGATAGTTGCGTACCCATGAACGAGTTTTTTGACTGCAGCAAACGCGCTTTAAACATCCTCTCCGAACTTCATGCTTCCGAAAAAGAGTTGGTGGGCAAGGGGGTCGTCTTGTCCGATGGGAAAGCCGGCACAATTGAGCACGTATTTGTAGATGACGTCCATGGGCTCCGCATTGCAATTGCGGGACATGAAGGTCGATGGCCAATAGCGATGGTCAAGCAATTGGAAGGGGATCTCTCAAGAAAGCCAATCGCCAAAACCAAATTACGGCGCGAGATTCACGAAGGTTAATGACTCCGCTGCTGCACACTGCGACGATCGGCTTCCTACGAGCGGGCTTAAAACCATGGAACGCATGAATGGAGTGGAGCGGACATTTGCGTCTGTTACTGCGCTGAGTGTCTTGGTTCTCGTCGCTAGCCTGACCGCATATGCGTTTAGCTAGTGGAGCCAGAAAAGTAGCGGCATCCGAACAATAGGGCAGATAACTTTCATTTCGTATTGTTTCAGCCTTGGAAACAGGCTCGCTGCTTCTCGGCGGACAGCGGTCCTCGATCTGGCCTGGCCCCAGCATGATCCGGATGCTGGGGCCATCTTTTTTGTGCTGCCTAACAGGACGCGCCCCCAGCACAGGCCGATTGCGCCCAAAGCCTTCTGGCCGTCCTTTTCATAGGAGCGGGCCTGACGAAGTTGGGTTACTCTCAAGCCAGGCGCTGATCCCGCCCCACAACGTCTGACGCCGCAGTATGTAAGCAAAGCGCGGCCTCAGCGATTCCTACCGCGCTGAGGCCGTTTTACTTTCAGGAACAAGTGGCAATTTGTGGAGTTGCAAGGGAGGTTGCTCTCAGGAGGTGGGACGGGCATCGGGCTCAGTGCTCTCCCGGGGCATTGGGCAGTTCGCTTTCGTGAAGGCAAGCTATGACAGAAGAGCGCCGAGACTGGACTCTGATCGTCGGATTTCTCAGTATTGCGGCTCAGCGCCATGCTTGATTAGCCGGACCCAGGTTGAACGGCTCCGAAATGCCTGTGTCGTCTTTCGCGGCCGGCTCAAACGAGAACTGCGGTTCTGGACGTCAATGTTACTCGGATTTTCGCCGCTCTGGATCGTTGGCGGGTCTGCTGATTTTCTTTAGGTGGTAACTGTCCCGCGAGATGCAGCAAATTGCCTAGATCACGGATGCAAAAGAGAAAGCAGACATTGTCGACGCTGTTCGCGGTCAAGTTGAGCTTTTCGCATCATCTCGAACTGAGCTTGAGCCTTGATGGTGCTTTCGTTTGACCGCTTCAACTCGATCAGCAACGCCTCCTGCTCCGCGAGCCGTTTTTCTCCCTCCACAACATCACGTTCAATCTGCCGCAACTCGTCCATGATCGAGTCTTTGTGCATCTTAGTCCATCGCACCTGTGCAGTTGCAGCCGTGTGAGCTTAATCATTTCCAAGAGCTAGCCGTTCCTTGAATTCGACCTTGCGCTGCAGGATTTTTCGGCAGGCCATGGCGGGAATAAGTTGCAATAGGAACGGCAGGATGAAACGGCGGTTTTACTCTGCCGGCTTCGAACGCTACCGTCGCCGGCGACGACCAAAGCGGAGACTTGGCTTCAGCGCCTTCGGCTGAAGCCATTTTTTTGGAATAGAGGGCAATTCCCGAGACAGGGGGCTCGCGTAATTGTCGACAAGGGTGGCTCGGCGACAGGCCGCTTCCGTTGTTCGACAAGGCTCAGTTTTCGAATTTCGCTGATCCAAGGGCCGCGCTCGCTCTCGAGTATTGCCTGCGCTCGTTCAAAATGATCCCAGCGCGACGAAGCGGCGGCTCATCTGGCCGTGGCTGATGTCCTCACGCTCTGCGGGCGCCAATATAGGCCGCCCATGATCAACCAGCCTCACTTCGACCCCTATTCGAAGGCAGCGCGCATCTTTCGACACACGCCCTCGTAGCCGAGCTTGCAGGCATCGGTGAACATCTTCGGGCCGTCGACCCCTTTGCGGAAAGACATTCCATGCAATCGGAATGAGCCGGGAAACCCCAGACTAGCCTTTGACCGCCGACCAGTCTGCAACTGGCCCTTAGCGGACACTCACTTTAGCGTCGTTCGATGCCTGCTTTGGACCCCGCGATCCCTGCACACGCGGGGAACGGATCTATGAGTACACGCCCTAGCTATCAGGCTGGCCACCACCAACAGATGCTTCGAAACCAGGCCCTCGAGGTCCACTAGCCCGCTTTGCGGCGCGGCTTGGCCGGCGCCTTTTTCGCCTTCGTCGTTTTCGCGGGCGCCGCCTTGCCGCCGCTCTGGATGCTCTGCTTCAAGGCGTCCATCAGATTGAACACATTGCTCGGCGCGGGCTTTCGTGTCGCTGCGATCGGTTCGCCTTTGCGCTTCTGGTCGAGCAGCTCCTGCAACGCCTGCTCATAGCGGTCTTCAAACTTATCGGGCTCGAAGTGGCTCGATTTCTGCTCGACGATATGCTTGGCTAGATCCAGCATATCCTTCGTGATCTTCACGTCCTGGATGTCCTCGAAGTATTCGGCTGAATCGCGCACCTCATAGGGATAGCGCAGCAGCATGCCCATCAGTCCGTTGTCGCGCGCCTCAAGCGAAATGACGTGCTCGCGGTTGGTCAGAACCACGCGGGCGAGGGCGACCTTGTCGAGCGATCTGATGGTTTCGCGGATGACGGCGTAGGCGTCATGGCCGACCTTGCCATCGGGGACGATGTAGTAGGGCCGCACGAGATACAGATCGTCGATCTCGCTCCTGGGCACGAACTCGTCGATCTCGATGGTGCGGGTCGATTCCAGCGCGATGTTCTCGAGCTCCTCCTTGGTGACCTCGAGGTATCGGTCGGTATCGACCTTGTAGCCCTTGATGATGTCGTCGGAGGCAACCTCTTCGCCGGTGTCGGCGTCGACCTTCAGATATTTGATCCGATGGCCGGTCTTCTTGTTGATCTGATTGAAGCTGATCTTGTCGGATTCAGAGGTCGCCGGGAACAGTGCGATGGGGCACGTCACCAGGGACAACCGCAGAAAGCCCTTCCAATTGGCGCGCGGGGCCATACTCAAACTCCACCTACACTGAATGGTATCAATATAGGACGACTGTCAGCGAAGTGGAGTGGCCAAGCGCGACATTAGGCGCCTCAGCCGATAGGAACCTCCTGTTGCATCGATCGCTTGCCGGGGAACCAACCCAAGGGAAGCGACCATGCTTGGCGAGACATCCTATCTAATGGTGTGGCTCTGGTTCATCGGCGCCTTTGTGCTCGGGGCGGTTTTGGTCTACGGCGTCATGAAAGCTGGCCGCCTTCGGCGAAGCGAGCGAGCGCGGTTGGATCAAGACACAGCGCGAAGACAACGCACGGAAGATCCGCACAAGCGCCCATTCTAAAGCCTAGAGCCTAGCAGTCCGGACAGCTATCTCCGATGCCGCGCAGGACTTCGTCGATTGCGGCCCGGCACTCTTCCGGCGTGGCGCCCGAAAAGGGCTGGCTCCATGCCGCCTCGCGAGCCCGGTTCCGCGCATCGGGATCGCTGCGATCGAGGGCATGACCGTGGTGCTCGCACTCCTTCACGGCGTGGTGCTCGATCAGCATGCCGAGCGCCCAGCCTTCGAGACTGCGATAAGCCGGACGGGAGGCCTGCAGCGGCAGGCGACGTTGCGCGTTGGTCTTCATGGTGGCCTCGAATCAATCGACATCGCCAATTATAGCATTTGCGTCAACGCCTCTTCGCCGGGCCGGCACTTATGCCCGCTATGCAGGCTAGGAACCGAAATGCGAGAGTGTCTAGCGTCCCGGCCCGGGAGATCAGCAGCTTTGAATGCTCGTTGTGCGGGCGACGCTCGAAATCTGGAACTCAGCTTGGGTGCCGACCTACAAATTTTTGGCCGGGCCCCTCCGACCTACCGAAACGTAATTGTGCCGTTGGCACAGATTGCACTTTTGCCCCCAGTTGCTGGAGTCGCTCATAGGAACAAGTGTTCACTTTGTAACTTAAGCTCCCACTGCAACGGGGCAGATGGGCAGGACTATGGAACGTAAACTTGACCAGCTAAAAGCTCATTCGCTTACGGCGGTAGCACTGAGCACCTGCATACTCGTCGCAAGCCTTGCCATGCTCATATTGAGATAAGGCCGCCTCAGTTGGACGGCCCTGTGCTGTTCGATCTTCATTCCCATCACAGATTTGAGAAACTTTCATCGCGAACGTCTTGAACCACCGCACGCGCTGTGCGGCCGGCCTGCGGTGTACGAACGCTGAGCGGTCGTCCTAAACGGTCCGGCCCTCGCGGCCGGGCCTTTCGTTTGAGCGGCCTATTTCGCATCTGCGAATGGCCAAGCTGGCCCGCAACGCAAAAGCCCGGCGCTGACGCGCCGGGCGAATGCCGATATATTGTAAGCGCTGTTTTCAGGCCACGGCTTTGAGTTCGTGACGGCAATAGGCCCACGGAAGCAACTGATCGATGTCGCTATTCGGATGACCATTGACGATCCTGGTGAGTGCGTCGGTCACGTAAGCAAGCGGATCGACGTCGTTCAACTTACAGGTTTCGACCAGAGAGGCGATGATGGCCCAGTGCTCGGCGCCGCCGTCGGAGCCTGCGAACAGCGCATTCTTCCGGTTGAGTGTAATCGGGCGGATTGATCGCTCGACCGCGTTGTTGTCGAGCTCGATGCGGCCATCATCGATGAAGCGCGTCAGCCCCTCCCAGCGTGAGAGCGCATAACGGATGGCATCGGCCAGCTTGCCCTTTTGGCTGATCAACGCGAGCTTTGCGCGGAGCCACCGTTCGAAGGCTTCCGCCAGCGGCCGGCTCTTCTGCTGCCGGACGAGGCAGCGCTCCTGGGCGCTGCGGCCACGGATGTCCTTCTCGATCGCGTAGAACTCGGCGATGTGCTGAAGCGCCTCGCTTGCGATGGGCGCGGGACCGGGTGTGGCAAGTTCGTAGAAGTTACGCCGCATATGCGACCAGCAGAATGCAAGCTGAACGTCGCCACGCTCGGCCAGCTTGCCATAGCCAGCATAGCCGTCGACCTGCAGGATCCCCTTGAAGCCCGCCAGATGGGCGATTGGTCGGTCGGCTTTGCGATCGGGAGCATAGACATAGGCGACGCCCGGCGGATCGGCGCCGCCCCATGGCCGGTCGTCTGCCGCATAGGCCCAGAGCTGACCGGTCTTGGTACGCCCTCGGCCGGGATCGAGCACCGGCATCGTCGTCTCGTCGGCGAACAGCTTTGGCCGTTGCCTGAGCTTGCCGAGGAGACGGTCATGCAGCGGACGCAGGTGGAAGGCGGCTTGTCCTACCCAGTCCGCCAGCGTCGAACGATCGAGCTCAATGCCCTGGCGGGCGTAAATCTGCGCCTGCCGGTAGAGCGGCAGGTGATCGGCATATTTGGACACCAGCACCTGGGCGACGGTGGCATCGGTTG
>NZ_JADYVV010000013.1:107500-150790 GCF_020194035.1 Bradyrhizobium sp. BRP56 | reverse complement strand
ACAACTTCGGCCTGCTCCTGCGATGGCTCGCACAACTCCTGTGTGCCATCATCCGGGCCATCGCCGAAACTGTCCCGGCTCAAAAGATCGCTTAAATCAGCGCTCGTCCGCGTTCTTCACGGCGGACGCTTTATGAATGCGAAGTTCGTGAAAGTGGCTGCCGCGAAATCGCACGAACTTCGCATTCAGCACACTAGCGGGCCTTCCGCGCCGCCAGCGCGTCCGCGACCGCGGTGCGGATATCGGCCACCGAGAACGGTTTCGTCACCACGTCATGCACGATCGCCTCGAGGCCGGAGGCGCGTTCGCGCTGATGGGCGAAGCCGGTCATCAGCAGGATCTTCAGCGCAGGGAAGTCGCGCGCCGCAGTCAGCGCCAGCGCGATGCCGTCCATCACGGGCATCTGGATGTCGGTGAGCAGAAGGTCGAACGCGCCTTCGTCGCGCGTCAGCACCTCCAGCGCCTCGGCGCCGTCCTGCGCGGTCACGGTTTCGTGGCCGTCCATGGCGATGGCGCGCGCCACCAGCGAGCGCATCGAGTCTTCGTCGTCGGCGATCAGAACACGCGTCATGGTGATTGGTCGGTTCCCGATAGAGTTGGCCGGCGGCTCACGCGCGGCCGCCGGTGAGATCACGCTTGTTGAAGAAGCGTACGTCGATATTGCGGCCTTCGGGCGGCGGCGAGGCGAGGCGCGACTTGAAGAAGGCCCGCTCGCCGGGATTGAGCACCGGCTGCTCCAGCACGGCGTTCCAGGCATAGATTTCGGCGCCCTGGGCGTCGCGGACCGAGAAGCGCAGCCGCGGCAATTCGACCGGCTTCCTGGTCTGGCCGACGATCATGCCCTCGATCACCAGCACCGGCTTGCCGTCCACGGTCTCGTTGGTGATCTTGAGATCCTTGAAGGCGAGCCCGCGCAAATTCACGTCGAGCCCGGCCATCTTGTAGAACAGCGCGGTCTGCGGCAGCAGCCGCACCACGTCGTTGCGCCAGACGAACAGCGCGATGATCAGCGCGGCCATGGCGCCGCAGGTGGTCGGCAGGGCACCGATCACCGGCATGAACGGAATTCGGGGCAGGGCGGGCAGGCGGAACAGGCGGTGAAACCGGGGCAGGCGGAAGCGGCCCCTGGTTCCCGCGTCCCCGGCGGCATGGGCCGCGGCGTCCGCCTCGGCCAGCGCCGGCCATTCCGTGGCGGCGTCGCTGCCCTCGGCGGGCAAATCGGCCGAAATCGAGGGGCTCTCGACCATCGGGGTCGCGTCAGCCTCCTCCCGGCCCATGGCCTCCCATTCGGCGGCGAGGTCGGATCCGGCGGACTGATAGGCCAGAGTGGGCGCGGTCGCCCCGATGGCGTCCTCCGGCCGGGCCAGCCAGACCTCCCGGCAGCGGGAACAACGGACGGTGCGTCCGGTCTCGCCAAGGGTGGCCGGATTGATTGCGTAGGATGTTGTACAATGCGGGCAAACAATATGCATGGAGGCCGAATCTCCACCGTGTGGATGCCCGGATGCTACTTAGCGACCGTTAACGAATCGGAAACCATAACCGAAGCACAAGCTTTCTGTGCGGTTCGCGGGCGCTCGGCCGGGGTTCGGGCCGTCTTCGCCGTCGGTGTGGGGTATTGGGCCATCGGCCCTCTCGAACGGAGCTAGCGCATTGGTTCGGTTCGAAAATGTCGGTCTGCGCTACGGGCTCGGCCCGGAGATTTTGCGCGACCTCTCGTTCATGATCCCGGCGCACTCGTTCCAGTTCCTCACCGGGCCGTCGGGCGCGGGCAAGACCTCGCTGCTGCGGCTGTTGTTCCTGTCGTTGCGGCCGACCCGCGGGCTGGTCAATCTGTTCGGCAAGGACGTCTCGCTGCTGAGCAAGGATCAGATCGCCGACCTGCGCAAGCGGATCGGCATCGTGCTGCAGGATTTTCGCCTGCTCGATCACATGACCACCTATGAGAACGTCGCGCTGCCGTTCCGCGTGATGGGCCGCGAGGAATCGAGCTATCGCCGCGAGGTGATCGATCTCTTGAAATGGGTCGGCCTCGGCGAGCGCATGGACGCGCTGCCGCCGATCCTGTCGGGCGGCGAGAAGCAGCGCGCCGCGATCGCGCGCGCGGTGATCTCGCGGCCGCAACTGCTGTTGGCGGACGAGCCGACCGGCAGCGTCGATCCGACGCTCGGGCGCCGCCTGCTGCGGCTGTTCATCGAGCTCAACAAATCCGGCACCGCGGTCATCATCGCGACCCACGACATCACGCTGATGGATCAATACGAGGCGAGGCGGCTGGTGCTGCATCAGGGACGGCTGCACATCTATGAATAGGAGCGGCGACGAGAAAGTGTCGTTGGTCGATCTCGGGCGCGAACGCCCGCAGGTCCCGGCCACCGCGCGCAACATGTCGCCGATCGTGCCGCGCGCCTCGATCTCGGGCCGTGCGCTGGTCGCGGTCGTCGCGATCATGACCTTCCTCGCCTCGCTGACGACAGGCACCGTGCTGCTGGTCAGCGCGTCGGCCGCCGAATGGCAGTCGGAAGTGTCGAGCGAGATCACTATCCAGGTGCGCCCCTCGCCGGGCCGCGACCTCGATCGCGACGCGCAGGCCGCGGTGGACGCGATGCGGGCGCAGCCCGGCATTCTCGAGGTCCGTCCGTTCAGCAGGGAGGAATCCGCCAAGCTGCTGGAGCCGTGGCTCGGCAGCGGGCTCTCGATCGACGAACTGCCGGTGCCGCGCGTCATCGTGGCGCGGGTGCAGCCCGGCACCACGCTCGATCTCGCCGGCTTACGCGCGCGGGTGACGCAGGCGGCGCCGACCGCAAGCGTCGACGATCACCGCGCCTGGATCGAGCGCATGCGCTCGATGACCGGCGCCACGACGTTCGCCGGCGTCGGCATCCTCATCCTCGTGATCATCGCAACCATCATCTCGGTGTCGTTCGCGACCCGCGGCGCGATGGCCGCCAACCGCCCGATCGTCGAGGTGCTGCATTTCGTCGGCGCCGGCGACAGCTTCATCGCCAACCGCTTCCTGCGGCATTTCCTTCGGCTCGGCCTCGAAGGCGGGCTGATCGGTGGCGGTGCGGCGATGTTGGCGTTCGGCTTCTCCGAGTCGATCGCCAACTGGTTCTCCGGCACGCCGGTGGGCGACCAGTTCGCGGCCCTGCTCGGCACGTTCTCGCTGCGTCCGTCGGGCTATCTGGTGCTGGCGATGCAGGCGGTGCTGATCGCGGCGATCACCGCGTGGGCATCGCGGCGCACCCTGTTTGCCACGCTCGACGACATCGACTGACGGCGCCGCGAAAACTCGAAATCATGGCGCCGCCTCGTGATCGCATCGCATTTCGTCGCCCAAGTGTGATTTCGCGCGCATGCACGCGGCCCTGGTCCCGGGGAAAACCGGTTTTCACTTTTCCGGATCATGCTTTAAAATCCCCCGGGGGGAAGGATAACCGCATCACATGAGTTTGCAGTCCGACGATACGTCGCCGAATGGCTTTGCCGCGCGCCCGCGCGGCTGGCTGCGCGCCGTCATCGTCGCGCCGCTGGCGCTTGCCTTCGTCGCCGCGGCGGTCGGCTTTGTCGGCTTCCTCTCGCAATTGCGCGGCGTCGAGACCGACCCGCCGCAAAATGCCGACGGCATCGTGGTGCTGACCGGCGGCTCGTCGCGGGTGTCCGACGCCATGGAACTGTTGGCTGCCGGCTACGGCAAGCGTTTGCTGATCTCGGGCGTACATCCGACCAACGACGCCAGCGACATTTCCCGCTCGGTGCCGGACAGCAAGGGGCTGATGAGCTGCTGCGTCGATCTCGACCGCTCGGCGCTCAACACCCGCAGCAACGCGGCGGAGACGCGGCGCTGGGCGCGCGAGCGCGGCTTCAAGTCGCTGATCGTGGTGACCTCGAACTACCACATGCCGCGGGCGATCGTGGAACTGTCACATGCGATGCCCGACGTCACGCTGATCCCGTTCGCGGTGGTCGGCGACAAATGGCGCGACGAGCCCTGGTGGACGAGTGGCGCGACGTTCCGTCTCTTGCTATCGGAATACGCCAAATATGTCGCCGCGGAGATGCGGGTACGGCTGGCCGATCTCGGCCTCGACCTGACCTCTGATCTCGCCGAGCCGGCTGCCGCGCCACGCCGCCCGGCGACGGCGCAGGCGAATTAGGACCAAGGGTGAAATGATTTTCCTGCGCTCGCTGATCTTCAACGTGCTGTTCTATCTCGTGCTGGTGGTGCTCTGCATCATCGCGCTGCCGGCGCTGCTGTTGCCGCGGGGGGCGTTGATGGCGCTCGAAGCCGCGTGGGCCAACATCAGCCTGTTTCTGATGCGCGTGATCTGCAACATCAGGATCGAGTTTCGCGGCATCGAGAAGATTCCGAGCGGGCCGCTGGTGGTCGCCTCGAAGCACCAGTCGTTCTGGGAGACGTTCGCGCTTGTGCGCTTCTTCGAGCATCCGTTGTTCATCCTGAAGCGCGAGCTGATGATGATCCCGGTGTTCGGCTGGTACCTCAAGAAAGTCGGCATGATCTCGGTCGAGCGCGGCGGCGGTCCGCGCTCGCTGATCAAGACGCTGAAGCGCGCCGCGGTCGAGGTGAAGCTCGGCCGGCAGCTTGTGATCTTCCCCGAGGGCACCCGCACCGCGCCCGGTGCCGCGCCGAACTACAAGGCCGGCGTCGCGCAGATCTATGCCGAGAGCGGCGTGCCGTGCTTGCCGATCGCGCTCAATTCCGGGCTGTTCTGGCCGCGCCGCACCTTCATGCGCTATCCGGGCACGCTGGTGGTCGAATTCCTCGATCCGCTGCCTCCGGGATTGCCGCGCGACGAGTTCATGGCTCGCCTGCGCGACCAGATCGAAACCGCCACCACCCGCATCGTCGAGGCCGGCCGCGCCGAGCAGGCGAAATTGTTCGGCGATGTGCCGTACGCGGCGAAAGGGTAGGGCGCAGCCCGCGGTTTCGTCGGTCCCTTCGGAAATCGTCATGCCCGGGCTTGTCCCGGGCATCCACGTTTTTGGTTCGGCCTGAAGCAAGACGGTGGATGGCCGGGCACAGGCAAGCCGAAGCGATGCCGTCCTTCGGGCGGCTGCCCGGCTCATGACGATGCGGAGAGTTACCGTATCGCGAAAGGCGTCGCCATCACTGACCGGCCGCCGCGTCGGTGTTGAAGGTCTCGCCTTGCGGCACCCAACTCTTGCCGTCGAATGTCGCGATCTGCATCTGCGTGAACGGCGCATAGCGGTCCGGCCGCGTCGAGATAGCGATGCCGGGCAGCAGCAGCGGCGCGACCACCTTGTTGAGGTTGGTTGCCTGCTTCAGCAAATTCTCGCGCGTCAGATCATCGCCGCACATCTCGATGACCTTCACCGTCATATAGGCCGAGATGTAGCCGGTGACATTGCTGCCGTCGGCGATGTCGCCTTGCGGATACCACTTCGCCAGGAATTCCTTGAACTCCTTCACGTCGGCGGCGTTCTCCCAGGTGGGATCGGTCGGCGTCTTGAACGCCAGCGCGGTCAATAATCCCTTCGAAGCTTCGATGCCGGCCGGCTCCATGACGCCCTTGATCGATGAGGAGACGCTGACCACGTAGTTCAGCGGTTTCCATCCGAGCTCGTAGACCTTGCGTATCGCCTGCGCGCCGAACTTGGGCGTCGCCATCGTGAACAGCGTGTCGGCGCCGGAGGCTTTCAGGGAGACGATCTGCGAATCGACCGTGGGATCGGAAACCTCGTAGGTCACTTCCTTCACGATCATCGTCTTCGCCTTGTCGCCGAGGCCATCCTTCAGCCCCTTGACGTAATCCTTTCCGGCATCATCGTTCTGCGAGAACACGCCGAGCTTCGCGTCGGGCTTGTTCTTCAACAGATATTTGGCGAAGATCATGCCCTCCATCTGGTAGGGCGGATAAAGCTGGGTGGTCCACGGGAAGTTCTTCGGGTCGTCCCATTTTGCCGCGCCCGTCGAAATGAAGATCTGCGGGACCTTCTTCTGGTTCAGATATTTCTGGATCGCTGAATTGGTCGGCGTGCCGATGGTGCCGATGATCGCCAGCACCTCGTCCTGTTCGACGAGGCGCCGCGTCTGCTCCACGGTCTTCGGCGGCGAATAGGCGTCGTCCAATGAAATCAGCTTGATCTTTCGGCCGTTCACGCCGCCCTTCGCGTTAATCATCGCGTAGTAGGCTTCTTCCATGCGCCCCTGGGTGCCGTAGGCGGACGCCGGGCCGCTATAGGGCATGGTCTGGCCGATCTTCACCTCGGTATCAGTGACACCGGGGCCGTATTTCTTGTCGGCGAGGGCAGGTTGGGCGGCGGCGAGCATGAGCGCGCAGAACACTGCGCGCGAGTAACGAAACGTCATGGCGAATCTCCCCAAGTATCGGCCACGCTCTTCGGCGTGTGCCGTAGACGCTCATGATCGCTGCTCCACCCTGCACGTCAAGTGCGACAGCTCGGCGCGCGGGTGCCGTCGTACCTCTGTCCGTCCGGGAGCGGTGAAGCAAGCGATGTCAGTGCGGAAAACTCACCGCATCACGAACGGATTGGCCGGCACGTCCGTCGCGGTCGAGATCCAGACGCTCTTGGTCTCCTGATATTCGCGAACCGCGTCGATGCCGCTTTCACGGCCGACGCCCGAGTGCTTCATGCCGCCGAACGGCATCATGTAGCTGATGGCCCGGTAGGTGTTCACCCACACGGTGCCGGCGCGCAGCTGCTTCGGCACGCGGATGGCGCGTGCGAGATCCTTGGTCCAGATACCGGCGGCAAGGCCGTAGATCGTGTCGTTGGCGATCCGGATGGCATCCTCCTCGGTGTCGAAGGAGATGATCGACAGCACCGGTCCGAACACCTCCTCGCGCGCGATCCGCATGGTGTTGTCGACGTCGGTGAAGATGGTCGGCTCGACGAACTGGCCGCCCTTGATGCCGTCGCCGGAGGCCGGCTTGCCGCCGAGCAGGCAGCGCGCGCCCTCGGCTTTCGCGATGTCGATATAGTCGAGCACCTTCTTGTACTGCGCCGGCGTCGTGATCGGGCCGACATTGGTGTCGGACTGCATCGGATCGCCGATCTTGGCGGACTTTGCCAGCTCCAGCACCCGTGCAACGAACTTCTCCTTGATTGAGCTCTGCACCAGAAGGCGCGATCCGGCGATGCAGGTCTGCCCCGTGGCGGCGAAGATGCCGGAGATCGCGCCGGCCGCGGCGGCGGTGAGGTCGGCGTCCTCGAACACGATGTTGGGCGACTTGCCGCCGAGCTCGAGCGAGACGCGCTTCAGGCTCTTGGCCGCGGTCTCGTAGACCTTTGCGCCGGTCGTGTCGGATCCCGTGAAGGTGATCTTGGCGACGCCGGGATGGGCGATCAGCGCGGAGCCCGCCTCGGGACCGAAGCCGGTCACCACGTTGAAGATGCCGTCGGGAATTCCGGCCTCCTTGGTCAGCGCGGCGAATTCCAGCGTGCTGGCCGAGGTGAATTCCGATGGCTTGACGACCACAGCGCAACCGGCGGCGAGCGCGGCGGCGCATTTCCAGGCGACGAACAGCAGCGGCGAATTCCAGGCGGTCAGCGCCGCGACCACGCCGACCGGTTCATGGGTCGTGTAGGCGAAGGTCTCCGCCTTGTCGATCGGCACCAGGCCGCCCTCGAGCTTGTCGACGAGCCCGCCGAAATACCACCACCACTCCGGATGGTAACGCAGCTGGCCGAGCATCTCGGCCATCAGCTTGCCGTTGTCGCGCACCTCGATCTCGGCAAGGCGCTCGGCATTGGCCGCGACGAGGTCGCCGAGCTTGCGCATCACCTTGCCGCGCGCGGAGGCCGTCATCTTCGCCCAGGGGCCGCGCCACATCGCCTCATTGGCTGATTTCACCGCCTTGTCGGCGTCGGCGGCCGTGCCGCGCGGAATCTTCGCCCAGGCCTCGCCGCGATAGGGATCGATGCTGTCGAACCATTCGCCATTGGCGGGGTCGACATACTGGCCGTTGATGTAGAGCTGATAGGTTTTCATGACATCCTCCCGCAAGGCGATGGTTCTGATTGGCGGAACGCTATCACGCATTGCGCGACGCCGTCATAACGCAGTCGCGTGAGCCGGGTTGCAGCCGGGGCGGGCCGCTATCGGTCATGCGGCGCGGCAAGCTCGGCCGCGATGATCGCGCCGAGCGCCATGTCGCTCTGCTGTCCGAAACCATGATGCACGATGTTGCCGTCGCGGCCGATCAGGATGCTGGTCGGCGTTCCCTGCATGCCGTAGCGCTGCATGGTGACCGGGATCGGCGTGCCTTCGCCGGCCTCGTCGACGCCGATCGGGAATGTCAGCCGGTACTCGTGGATGAAGGCTTCCAGCGACACCTCCGTCATCGCCGCGTGGTGCTCGAATACGGTGTGCAGCCCGATCACCTGCAGGTCCGAATGCTTGAACAGATCGAACGCGCGCTGGGTCTGCGGCGTTCCGTGCGCGACGCAGCCGGGGCACAGCATCTGGAACGCGTGCAGCAGCACCGGCCGGCCGCGCAGCCCAGCCAGGGTCAGCGGCTCGCTGGTGTTGAACCAGCGCGACGCGGCGATTTCAGGTGCGAGAGTCACGGCTGGGTTCCTTGCGTCTGCCACCTCGCGGCAGGGTGGCAAGATCGGCGCGGGTCTGTCAACGACCCGCGGCGCTTGATGCTGCCGCCCGGCGTGCGCGGCGCGCGGCGCGGCGGCGCTGGGTCCAGAGCCTGGCACGGTCGAGATAGAGATAGACCACCGGCGTCGTGTAGAGCGTCAGGATCTGGCTCAGGATCAGTCCGCCGAAGATCGCGATGCCGAGCGGCTGGCGCAGTTCGCTGCCTTCGCCGAGGCCGATCATCAGCGGCACCGCGCCGAACAGGGCAGCCAGCGTCGTCATCATGATCGGCCGGAAGCGCATCAGGCAGGCCTCGTAGATCGCATCGCGCGACGACAGCCCGCGCTGGCGCTCGGCATCGAGCGCGAAGTCGATCATCATGATGGCGTTCTTCTTCACGATGCCGACCAGGAGGATCACCCCGATCATGCCGATGATGTCGAAATCGGTGTGCGACAGCATCAAGGCCGCCACCGCGCCGACGCCGGCCGAGGGCAAAGTGGAGAGGATGGTCAGCGGGTGGATGTAGCTCTCGTAGAGCATGCCGAGCGAGATGTAGATCGTGGCCAGCGCGGCGAGGATCAGGAACAGCTCGTTCGCCAGCGCCTGCTGGAAGATTTTCGCGGAGCCCGCAAACCCGCCGGAAATGCCCGCGGGCATGCCGAGCGCGTGCATCGCGTTCTCGATCGTGGTGGTCGCCGTGCTCAGCGAGACGCCCGGCGGCAGGTTGAACGAGATGGTACTCGAGACCAGGAGATCCTGGTGGTTGACGGAAAGCGGCGTCTCGCCGTGCTCGAAGCGCGCAACGCTCGACAGCGGGATCATCGTCTCCGCGCTGGTGGAGACCGCGGTACCGGTCGAGGCGACGCCCTTGCCGGTGGCGCCGATCGAATTGGTGGCCTGGTTGCGCACCACATTGGCGGCGACCGCGCTGACCGAGCTTTTTTGCGAGGACGAGGCCACCGTGCCGGCCACCGCGTTGGTGCTCTGCGTGCCGCTCGCCGAGCCGCCCGAGGTCGAGATATAGACCTCCTTCAGGGTCTGCGGGTCCTGCGAAAAGCGCGGCGCGACCTCCATGATCACATGATACTGGTTGCGCGCGACGAAGATGGTCGAGACCTGGCGCTGCCCGAACGCGTCATAGAGCGTGTTGTCGAGCTGGCTGACGGTGATCCCGAGCCGCGAGGCGGCGTCGCGATCGATGATCAGATTGGCCTGCAGCGCCTTGTTCTGCTGGTCGCTGTTGACGTCGGCCAGCGTCGGCTCCTTCTGCAATGCCGCGACGAGCTTCGGCGTCCACTCGTTCAGCTCCTCGAAGGTCGAGCCTTTCAGCGTGTACTGATACGCCGCGTTGCCCGAGCGCCCGCCAGCGCCGAGGTCGCCGATCGATTGCAGGAACAGGGTGGCGCCCGCGACGCTTGCCAGCGGCTCGCGCAGCCGCTCGATCACCTTGTCGGCGCGCAGCCGGCGCTCGTCCATCGGCTTCAGCGAGGCGAACACGGTGCCGGTGTTGGTGCCGCCGGGACCCACGCCGCCGCCGCCCGTGAAGCCGACCGCGGTGTCGACCGCCGCATCCGACTTCACGATGTCGATGAACTGGGTCAGCTTCTGCTGCATCAGCTGGAACGAGGTGCTCTGGTCGGCCTGGATCGAGCCAACCAGCAATCCGGTGTCCTGCTGCGGCACGAAGCCCTTGGGCACCACCTTGTAGAGATGGAAGTTCAAATAGAGCGTCGAGCCGAGGATCAGCATCACCAGGAGCGGATGGCGCAGCGCGAGTCCGAGCGTCGCGCGGTAGCCGTTCAGCATCAGCTCGAAGATGCGTTCGCTGATCCGGTAGATCCGGCCGTGCGGCCGGCCCTCCTCCTTGCGCAGCAGCACCGCGCACATCATCGGCGTCGTGGTCAGCGAGACCACCAGCGAGATCACGATCGCGATCGTGATGGTCATGGCGAACTCGCGGAACAGGCGGCCGACCAGGCCGCCCATCAGCAGGATCGGCACGAACACCGCGATCAGCGACACGCTCATCGACAGCACCGTGAAGCCGACCTCGCGGGTGCCGACCAGCGTGGCCTCGAGCCGCGACAGCCCGGCGTCCATGTGGCGAGTGATGTTCTCCAGCACCACGATGGCGTCGTCGACCACGAAGCCGGTCGCCACCGTCAGCGCCATCAGCGAGAAGATGTCGAGCGTGTAGCCGAGCAAATACATCACGGCGAAGGTCGCGATCAGCGACACGCCGACCGCCACCACCGGGACCAGCGTCGCCCGCGCATTGCGCAGGAAGGCGAACACCACCAGGATCACCAGGGCCACCGCGATCAACAGCGTGATCTCGACGTCGTGCAGCGAGGCCCGAATCGTCTTCGAGCGGTCCATCGCGAGGGTGATGTCGACCGCGGGCGAGACGGAGGCCTTCAGCTGCGGCATCAGCCCTTTCACGGTGTCGACCATCTTGATGATGTTGGCGCCCGGCTGCCGGTATACGATCATCACGACGGCCGGCTTGCCGTTGGAAAGGCCGAGCGTGCGCACATTCTCGACGGAATCGATCACGTCGCCGACATCGGTCAGGCGCACCGCCGCGCCGTTGCGGTAGGCGACGACCAGCGGCCTGTAGTCGGCCGCCTTGCGGGCCTGGTCGTTGGCGTAGATCTGGTAGCGCTGGTTGCCGACGTCGATGCCGCCCTTCGGGCTGTGCGCATTGGCGCTACTGAGCGCGGCGCGGACGTCCTCGAGCCCGATGCCGTATTTGTAAAGCGCCGGCGGGATCAGCTCGACGCGCACGGCCGGCAGCGAGCCGCCGCCGACCGAGACTTCGCCGACGCCCTCGACCTGCGACAGCTTCTGCGCCAGCACGGTGGAGGCGGCGTCATAGAGCTCGGCGGGCGTCAGCGTGTCCGAGGTCAAGGTGTAGATCAGGATCGGCGCCGAGGCCGGGTTGAACTTGCGGTAGGTGGGGTTGGCGCGCAGGTTGGTCGGCAGGTCGGCGCGCGCCGCGTTGATCGCCGCTTGCACGTCGCGCGCGGCGCCGTTGATGTCGCGGTCGATGTCGAACTGCAGCGTGATGCGGGCGGAGCCCAGCGAGGACACCGACGTCATTTCGGTGACGCTGGCGATCTGGCCGAGATGGCGCTCGAGCGGGCTTGCCACCGTGGAGGCGACGTCGGCCGGGCTCGCGCCGGGCAGCGTCGCCTGCACCATGATGGTCGGGATGTCGACGTCGGGCAGCGGCGACACCGGCAGCTTGAAGAACGCAATGATGCCCGCCACCACGAGGCCAAGCGACAGCAGCGTGGTGCCGACCGGCCGTCGGACAAAGGGGGCGGAGAGGTTCATCGAATTTGCGAGCGCTGTTTGCGGATCAGCTTCTATCCGTCCGCGCCGGGATGCAAAAGCCTAAATGTCACAGGGCGCCGCCATACCGCCGCCGCGATTTGCCGGATGCACCGCGCCGCACGCCGAAAAACGAGGATCTGGCAACAACCCGTTTACAAAGGCTGATCGATGATGGTGGCGAAGCGCAGTCGCAAGCACTGCGCAAAGGCCAAATGAAGAAGCTCAAGGCATTCCGCAAGTCGCCGGATAGTCCGCTCGGCGAGGTCGTTAAACGACGGCTGGCCAAGCGAACTAAGTAGAGCCTCGCGACGCAGCCTTACGCATCCCGGGCATCCTGCAGCGGGTGACGCGCCGCGTGGGCATCATGCAGCATCGTCGCTAGCTGGTGCAGCTGCGTGTCGCGAAAGCCCTGCTTCTCGATCGAGGCCACTGTCGAGAGCACATAGTCGCGGTTGTTGCCGGAGCGGCCATGGCCTTGTAGCACCAGGCGCTGCTGCTCGGCGAGCGACAGCCGCCCGGCATATTGCACATGGCCGCGATCGACCACATAGGCCAGCGCGCTGACGCGCTCGCGCGCCGCATTCTCCAGCCACACCGAGCGCATCACCTCGCGATAGACGTTGGTGGTCTGTTCGCGTCCGCGCAAATAGGCGATGGTGTCGTGGCGCAGGCGGGCGGCGACGCGGAATGCGATGCCGCGGCAGGCGCCGCCGCGGTCGAGCCCGAGCACCAGGCCCGGTTTCTCCGGCGTGCCGCGGTGGTCGAACGAATAGACGCAGAGCGCGCGGTGCTCGCCGATCAGCCTCGCCGGCACCTGTTCCAGGAACTCGAAGCCCGGCTTCCACATCAGTGAGCCATAGCCGAACACCCAGAGCTCGCCGTCGGTTTCGGAATGGGGAGGATTTGCTGACATCGCGCTGATGGGCTAGCAGAACGGGCCGTCGAAGCGAAGCGGATTCCGTGATGTTTCCAAGGCTTGCTGAAGGCTCGCTCAAGGGTTGCTCGGGGCTTGTTCAAGGCCCGCGGCCGCTTAGATTTTGACAAATTCGCCCGCCAAAGGACCTGCATGTCGGATCAGACCTCCGCCCCCCCCCGCCGCTCGCGCTTCGGCCTTTATGCCGTCCCCGTCGCGGTCCTGATCGCCGCGGTTGCGTGGAGCGGCTTCTGGTTCTTCGCCGCCTCGCAGGTCGGCGTGCAGGCCGATGCCTGGCGCGCGCAGGAGGCGAAGGCCGGCCGGGTCTATGATTGCGGCGACCGTTCGGTGGCGGGCTACCCGTTCCGGTTCGAGGTCCGCTGCACCGATCCGAGCGTGATGCTGGTCTCGCAGACCGCCTCGCCGCAGATGGCGTTCGTGGCGCGGCTCGCCGAGATCCTGGTCGTGGCGCAGGTCTACGATCCCAAGCTCGTGATCGCGGAGTTCAAGGGACCGGCCACGATCGCCGAGCGCGGCGCGCAGCCGACGCTGTCGGTGAACTGGAGCAAGGCACGCAGCAGCGTGGTCGGCCTGCCGGCGCCGCCGCAGCGCGCCTCGCTGGTGTTCGACGATCTCGCCATCGACCGCACTGGCGGCGCGGCGCCGGCGCCGCTGGCGCGGGTCAATCACATCGAGTTGCACGGCAGGCAGGTCGACGGCTCGGCGCCGGACAGTCCCGCGATCGAGACCGTGCTGCAGATTGCCGGCGGCACCTTGCAGGAGGTGCATCCGCTGCTCGCCCAGCCGTTCAACGCCGACATCCATGCGCGGCTCAACGGCCTCAAGGATTTCTCGCCGAAGCCGTGGCCGGATCGCTTCCGCGAGATCCAGGCCGCCGGCGGCAGCGTCGAGATCCAGCAGTCACGGATCGAGCAGGGCGATGTGCTGTCGGTCGCAGCCGGCACGCTGCGCCTCAACGCGCAGGGGCGCATCGAGGGCGAATTGCAGATGACGGTCGCCGGCCTTGAGCGCGTCATCCCCGCGCTCGGCATCGACAAGATGCTGGAGGAAGGCGTGCCGCAGTCGACGCTCGATCGCGTCGCACCGGGCGTGAAGAGCCTGGACCTCAGCAATCTCTTCGGCGCGCTGGATCGCGCCATCCCCGGCCTCGGCAAGGTGATCAAGCAGAACGCCAATGCCGGCATTTCCGCCGGCATCAATTCGCTCGGCACCGAGGCTACCCTCGAAGGCAAGAAGGCGCGCAGCTTCCCGCTGCGCTTCGCCGACGGCGCGGTGTTCCTGGGCCCGCTGAAAGTCGCGCAGATCCCGCCGCTGTTCTGAGCCGCGGCGGATTGCGCTGACGCGAACTCGCCCACGCACCGTCAGGTGTGCTCAAACGGGCCGACCTCGCGGATCACCTTGCAGATCTGCAGGAAGCCGCTGGCGTAGAACTCGGCATGTCCCCGCTTCATGGTTTCGACATGGTCGGGATGATTGCGCCAGGCTTCGAGTGCTTGCTCCGAGGCAAAGCGAAACAGGGTGAGCTCCTCGCCATCCGCCGCCCTGAATGATTTCACCGACAGGAATCCCGGAAGGCGGCTGACAATGTCGTACATGCGTTCGCCGAGCCGGTTGTATTCGTCGAGCGGGGCGTTCTCCCGTAGCTTCAAGTCACCAACGACAATGACTTCACCGATCATGTTGCAGTCCTCCGTCGATCCAATGTCCGTGGCAGGTTGAAAACCATCGCCCGAACACAATTCGAAATCGCGGCCGGTGTTGTTACGCCTCCACCCAGGGCGTTCCTCGCGCGCGATATCGTCCGTCGCGGCAATCTATTCCCGCCGCCGCGATGAGAAAAACGTGACCGGAATAATGCGCCCCGGCGCGAATATCACTCCCCGAGTACCGCTCTCTCTCGCCTGAGGAAGCAACCTCGTGTGGAGGAGAAGCGATGCGAATTCTCGGGGGAATTCTGCTCGGCAGCATGCTGCTGTCGGCAGGTTCGGCGTTGGCGGAGGACGATGCGTCCGAGCTGCGTGCGCTGAAGGCACGGCTCAAGCAGCTCGAGCAGAAAATGGAGACGCAGGCGCGCAAGGAGGAGGCGCTGGCCGCAAGACAGAACGCAATTCAGAACGCGCAGATGACGGCGAAGGCGCCGGTGCCGTTCGATCCCTGCGCATCGGGCAAGCTCTGCTACAAGGGCGTCACCTTCACCTTCGGCGGCTGGGTCGATCTCACCGGCATCTATCGCAGCCGCAACCTCGCCTCCGATTCGGGCTCGGTCTACAACTTCATCCCGTTCCCGCAGAGCAAGAACTACAACACCGGCGAGTCGCGCTTCACCGCACGCCAGACCCGCTTCTCGGTGCTCGCCGAAGCCAACGCCACGGAGAACATCCACGTCGCCGGCTATGGCGAGCTCGATTTCGAGGGCGCGGCGCAGACCGCCAATTCGGTCGCGACCAATTCGTTCAATCCGCGGCTGCGGCAGGCCAGCATCGAGATCGACCGCAGCGATCTCGGCTTGCATGTCCTCGCCGGCCAATCATGGTCGCTGAACACGCCAAGCAAGGCGGGCATCGATCCGCGAGGCGCCGATACGCCGGGCGTGATCGATTTCGAGCTGGTGCCGGGCTTTCTCGGCGCGCGCCAACCCGGCGTCCGGGTCTGGCAGGATATCGGGCCGGAGTTCAAGCTCGCGGTCTCGGCGGAGAATCCGCAGACATCCTTTTTCGGCGGCAACAACCCGCTGGTCGGCACGCCGGCGGTTGGCCCGCAGGGCGTGCTCAATCCGAACCTGCTGGTCAATCTCACCGGTCCGGGCGGCAGCTTCTTCAACAGCCTGAACAATGTCAGCCTCAACCATGTTCCGGATTTCACCGTGAAGGGCGCGTGGGATCCGCGGCTCGGGCCCTACAAGCTGCATGTCGAGGCGTGGGCGCTCTACCGCGACTTCTATGATCGCTTCAACTTCGCCAATCACGACGTCAACACGGTCAGCTTCGGCGGCCACCTCTCGGCCGAGATCGTGCCGAAGCTGCTCGAGGTGCAGGCCTCGGCCTCCTACGGTGCGCTCGGCCGCTTCACCGCAACGCCATTCCCGGATGCAACCGTGCGCCAGGACGGATCGATCCAGCCGCTGCCGATCACGGCCTTCCTGGTCGGCTCGGTCTGGCACACGACGCCGTCGCTCGATCTCTACGCCTATGCCGGGCTCGAAAAGACCAAGGCGACCTTCTCCAATGTCGGCACGGTGCCGTTCGGCTACGGCAATCCGCTCTACAACAATCTCGGCTGCAACATCGAGAACTCGCCGGCCGCGACCTGTAACGGCAACACTTCGGAGGTGAGGCAGTACACCGCGGGCTTCTACGACACGATCTTCAAGGGCTCCTACGGCACCATCAAGGCCGGCGCGCAATATTCCTACACCCAGCGCTTCGCCTTCCAGGGTGTCGGCGGCGCGCCCAAGACCGACGACCACATCGTCATGACGCAGATCCGCTACTACCCGTTCTAGGGGGTGACGAGATCAGGTTGAGCTGGAGCGGCAACGGCAGTTCACCTCTCCATCTTCCTCGCCGCGCTGGCTGCGCTGGTGTCGGTCTACGGCATCGTGTTCGACGAGATTCCGCCGCGCGCCTGGGAGTTCGTGATCGGCTCGTGGTGGTTCGGCGGCGGCGTCATGCTGGCGACCGCCGGCCTCGTCGGCCGTCAGCGGCCGGCGCAGAAGGCCGCCGCGCTATCGACGGAGCCGATCCAGGATCAACGGCTGCGGCGGTGAGCACGGTCGCAGACCTGCGGCCCCGCTGCGCCAATCTGTCCCGTAGCTGCGACTGGCCGATGCGATACCCTCACCAAAAAATCGGGAGGGACTTCAATGCCAGCGAAATTCAGTCGCCGTCACGTCATCGCTGCCGGAGCGGCGGCCGCCGCGATGCCCTTCCTGCCGCGCGGCGCCTCGGCGCAAGCCGCCTGGCCCTCGCGGCAAATCCGCATGATCTGCAGCTATCCCGCCGGCGGGCAGACCGATCTTTTGGCGCGGGCCTTCGGCGAATTCATCGCAAGGCAAGTCGGGCAAACCGTCGTCATCGAGAACAAGGCGGGTGCCTCGGGCTCGATCGGCGCCGCCGAGGTGGCGCGCGCCGCGCCTGACGGTCACACCATCCTGTGCTCGATCTCGACCACTTACGTGATGAACCGCGCGATGATGAAGAACCCCGGCTACGACATGGACAAGGATCTGACGCTGGTCAGCGTGATCCCGGGCGCCGGGCTGCTGCTGGTCGCGAGCCCGAAATTGGGCGTCAAGACACTGGCGGAATTCGTCGCCTATGCGCGCAGCAGCGGCAAGGTGAATTTCGGCACCTACAGCGCGGGCTCCGCGCCGCACATGACGATCAACGAGCTCAACAAGCAGTATGGCCTCACCATCGAGCCGATCCACTATCGCGGCGAGGCACCGATGTGGACCGGGCTCGCGGAAGGCACGCTCGATGTCGCGATGGGCAGCTACACCGCCGCGCAAACCGTCCTGCAGAGCAACCGGGGTGTCGCGTTCGCCGTGCATTCGAAGAAGGTCGACGCGATTCCCGAGATCACGACGCTGCCCGAGCAGGGCGCGACGTCGAAGTTCTTCACCGTGAGCGGCTTCTCGGGCTGGGCGCTGCCGAGGGCGACGCCGCAGCCGATCGTCGATCGGCTGTCGGAGATTTGCGTCGCCGCCAATAGCGATCCGAAGGTGAAGGAGGTGCTCGCGACCTTCGTGCTGGAGCCCGCGATCGGCTTCAAGGACAGCAATGCGCTGTATCAGCGCGAATTGCCGGTCTGGATGGAGGCCGCGCAGTCACTCGGCCTGCCGCCGGCTTGAAGCGATCCGGAACTGAAGGATGGCTGGATCGGCGGTCACCATTCGTCGTAGAACCACTCCCTCGGAATTCGAGGCCGCGCTCTTGCGTAGGGCGGGATAGACGTCCGCTCGGGTTTGCGCGCGGCCGGCGCCGGCTGCGTCGGAGCCGGTAACGCCTTCGGCTCGGAAGCCTTCGCGAGCGCTCGTTTCATTTCTTCCTGGCTCGCCTTGAGTTCCTCAATGGCCTTGGAGCTCTCGCGGGCCATCTGTTGCTGATTCGCCTTTAGTTGTTCGATATTTCGCTCAACATTTGCGAGGTCGCGCGCAATCGTTTGCAACAGCTGCGTCTGATCGGGCAGGGCTGTGTTGGCTGTCGGCGCGGCGTCCTGCGGTGGTGCGGTCTGAGGCAACGGCGTCGCTTGGGGCGGAGCGGCGTCTGCCGCGGCGACCTGAACGGCAGGTGGAGCGGGCTGCGCCGGAGGCTGCGGATCATCCGGCGGCAATGCTGGAGTTGAAACGAGCTGCGGCGCCCAACGGGCGACAAGCAGCTTGGCTTCCCCGCCATATGACGACTGCAAAGCCAGGGCAGCGACAACGATACATGCTGCCACCGACAAGGCGGTGAGGGCCCGGAATACCGGTCTTCCGGGCGGCGATTGCGCGGCAGGTCCGGAAGAAGCAGGGCCGGGCCCGGAAGAAGCGGGGTTGGGTCCGACCGAGGGCGGGTTTGGCTGCGCCGAAGGCGGGGACGCGGCATCGCGCTCCATTCTTGCGAGCTGTTCACTCAAGCGCGTGAGTTCTTCATCGGCGCGCGCAATCTCCTTTTGGGCTTCCGCGAGTCTTTCGTCGGCGCGCGCGCTCGGGCTATCGTTCGATCCAACTGGGTCCGGAGTGGGTGTGGAGTTCATTGACGTTTCCCTTTCCGTCCAATGTCACCCAAGAGTGCCGACTCGGCTATCCGTCAAGGGCGATCAGCCTCCAGCACTCCCTTCAGTCTTGTCCAAAGAATGGCCGGATGATAGCGCGCCCGAGGTCTCGTGATAATGGGGCGGGATACCGGCCCGGGCTAGCCGGAGATCGGGTCCGCTCGGGTCAAAAGCCGACATCATTCCGCGCCGCTTGGGGCAATGCAAACGGCCCTGGCCAGCGTAGTCTCAGGCGTCCCGCTGGACCAACTCGAAGGTGATGCCCTCCGGTCCCTCGAACAGCCGGAGCTTCCGGCTGATGTAGTCCATCTCCTCGCTCAGCATGGTGACACCGTTGGCCACCAGGTGCGCGGTGGCCGCCTCGATGTCGTCGACGCGGAAGGCGAGGTGATTGAAGCCCAGCTTTCGCAGATTGGTCGGGTGCACCCCCGGATCGGTCCCCGGGGGCGGGTCGAACTGAAGCAGCTGGATTTCGAAATCCGCTCCTTCGAGTGCGAGGGTGATGTGCTGCGCTCTCATGGCCGGCATGCCCATGTACCGGGCGGGAACGCCGCCGTCGATGGTCGCGACGTGAGTCTTCTTGAAGCCGAGCAGTGCGAAGAATTCGATCGCCGGGCCGGCATCTGCCACTGCGATCGTCACATGATTCGGACTGAGTATCATCTGATCGCTCCCTGTCATCAGCGACGCGCCGGCTTTCCTGCTGCGAGGCTACCAGCTCGCTCCGTCGACCGGTAGGCGGGTCGGCCCCGCCTACTTCTCCAAATTCGCATGCGGCCGGCCGAAGTCGGGTGCGGCGGAGTCCTGGCCGGTCTCGACGATGCCGCGGCGGATGGCGCGGGTGCGGGTGAAGTGGTCGAACAGCGCTTCGCCGTCGCCGCGCCGGATCGCGCGGGTCAGCTTCGACAGATCCTCGTTGAAGGTGCCGAGCATCTCGAGCACGGCGTCCTTGTTGGCGAGGAATACGTCGCGCCACATCGTCGGGTCCGAGGCAGCGATGCGGGTGAAGTCGCGGAAGCCGCCGGCGGAGAATTTGATGACCTCGGATTCCGTCACCTGCGCCAGCTCGTCGGCGGTGCCGACGATCGTGTAGGCGATCAGATGCGGCAGATGGCTGGTGATCGCGAGCACGAGGTCATGATGGTCGGGCGTCATGATCTCGACCTTGGCGCCGAGCGCGGCCCAGAACGTGCGCAATCGGTCGGTCGCCGTGGGATCGGTGCCTTCGGGCGGGGTGAGGATGCACCAGCGGTTGATGAACAGCTCGGCGAAGCCGGAATCCGGCCCCGAATGCTCGGTGCCGGCCACCGGATGCGCCGGGACGAAGTGGACGCCGTCAGGCAGATGCGGCGCCATGTCCTTGACGACGGCGCCCTTCACCGAGCCGACGTCGGAGATGATGGCGCCGGGCTTGAGATGTCCGGCGATCTCGGCGGCGACCGGACCGCAGGCGCCGACCGGGATGCAGAGGATGACGAGGTCGGCGTCCTTCACCGCCTCGATGTTGGTCTCGACGACGCGATCGACGATGCCGAGCTCGGCGACGCGCGCACGCGTCTTCTCCGAGCGCGCGGTGGTCACGATCTCGTCGACCAGCCCCTGCGCGCGCGCGCCGCGCGCGATCGAGCCGCCGATCAGGCCGAAGCCGATCAGCGCGATGCGTTTGAAGAGCGGAGCGGTGGTCACGATGTCACTTTCCGGCTAGGAAGTCGCGCAGCCCCTCGACCACGAGGCGGTTGGCCTCCTCGGTGCCAATGGTCATGCGCAGCGCATGCGGCAGCTTGTAATTGTTGAGTGCGCGCAGCACGAGGCCGCGCCGTGTGAGATAGGCGTCGGCTTCCGCCGCGGTCTTGCCCTTGTCGGTCGGGAAATGGATCAGCACGAAATTGGCGACGCTCGGCGTCACCTTCAGCCCGAGCTTGCCGATCTCCTCGGTCAGCCAGTTGCGCCATTGCTCGGTGTGGGTCCGCGACATCTGCACATGCGCCGTGTCCTCGATCGCCGCCACCGCCGCCAGCATCGCCGGCGTCGTGACGTTGAACGGACCGCGGATACGGTTGCAGGCATCGACGATATGCGCCGGCCCGAACATCCAGCCGATCCGCAGCGCCGCAAGGCCGTGGATCTTCGAAAAGGTGTGCGTCACCACCGTGTTGTCCGTGGTCGCGACCAGCTCGATGCCGAGCTCGTAGTCGTTGCGCGAGACGTAGTCGGCATAGGCGGCGTCGAGCACCAGCAGCACGTGCGACGGCAGCGCGGCGCGTAGCCGCTTGACCTCGTCGAACGGGATGTAGGTGCCGGTCGGATTGTTCGGGTTGGCGAGCCAGACCAGTTTCGTGCGCGGCGTCACCACCTTGAGAATGGCGTCGACGTCGGCGGTGAAATTGGTCTCGGCCGCGATCACGTTCCTGGCGCCGTTCGCCATGGTGGCGATCGGGTAGACCAGGAAGCCGTGGGTGGTCGAGATCGCCTCGTCGCCGGGCGCGAGATAGGTGTGCGCCAGCAGGTTGAGGATTTCGTCGGAGCCGGCGCCGCAGATGATGCGGTCGGGATCGAGCCCGTAGGCGCGGCCGATCGCCTCGCGCAGCACGCGCGAGGTGCCCTCCGGATAGTCCTCGAGATGGTCAGCCGCGGCCTTGTAGGCCGCGATCGCCTTCGGAGACGGACCGAACGGCGTCTCGTTGGCGGACAGCTTGAACACCTTGCGGCCCGGTTCCGGCACCGGGCTCTTGCCGGGCGTGTAGGGCGCAATATCGAGGATGCCGGGGTTCGGCACGGGGCGGGACATCATCAACTCCGAACAGAGCGTTTTCGAGCGAAGTGGATACCGGTTCGCGTGAAGAAAACGCGTCAAAACAAAAGTCTGGACGGGCGGCTGGCTCTTGCTTCAGGTCCTGGCCGATCCGTTAGAGGGCACCGTATAGCGCGTTGCGTGGCTGCCGACGAGGGCCGACGAGCGCACCGAGGCGCCGGCCTGGATCAGGGCGAGCTTGATGGCCTCGAAATCGTGGCCGGTGACCGAGACCAGGAGCGCCGCGCCGTCGAAGGCGGTGTCGGGGACCGCGACGATCTCGGCGAGCGGGGCAAGCGCGCGGGCGACATCGGCGTTCCAGCCGGAGACGCGCACGCTCCAGGTCTGCACCTCGGTGACCATGGCGTCGTCGGCGACCCGCGAGATCACGAACACCGGCAGCGCGGCCGGATGGTCGGCGCGTTCGAGGAACGGCAGCCGCGCGATGATCTTCGGCGCGCCATCGGCCTCGAGCGCATTCCACCACGGCGTACGGCTTGCGATCGCGGAGACCAGCGCGAGGTCGCCCTTCGACTTCGCCACCGCCTCGACCGCGGCCTGTGCGCTGAAATGCGACACGTAAGGCACCACGAAGCCGAAGTGAAACCGCGCCGAGTCGCGCATGGCCGACTCGCCGACGGAAACATCGGCATGCACCGCGAACGGCGCCTGCACATAGGTGAAGGTCGAGATGATGACGCGCCAGATGCTCTCGATGGTGTCGAGCGGCAGGATGCCGCGATGACGCCGCACCAGTTCGCGCATCATGCTGGCCTCGCGCGCCGGGCGGAATGCGGAGCCGACCTCCTGGGTCTTCTTGACCTGGATCAGACGGTCGATGATGTCGCCGCGCGCCATCAACAGGCGGTGAACCTGCTCGTCGATCGCATCGATTTCCTTGCGCAGCTCCTGCAGCGAGGGCGGCGACGGGGGTGGGTTGGACATGCTCTCAAACCTTGTCGTCGGGGCGGCCTGTTGCCGCGTCGGACAGGGTCCCTGATTAGGAAAGACGGGGAGCGAAAGCAAAGAGAAACGTCGCAGGCGTGCCTTGCGCGTTCGGTTAACCAATTGGCCGTGGGCAGGGCTGTCTTGACGGCGGGGGGCGTGGGGACTACGTTCCCTGTGTCCCGTGGTCATTTGAGCCGGCCGGCTTGCAGCCACGTTAAACAACTCGCTAAACAGGCCGGGGACCTTATCAGCTCCCGGCCGAACCTTTGTTCAGGCCGGGTTTTTATTGGCCTGAGGTCCGTCGAGCCCTCCCGCGCGGAGGCAGGGTCGCCTAGATGAGCAACGTGCGTCCGATACCGAGCCCACAAACCCCGAGCGATGATCGCGCCCATGAGGCCGACCACCCGTCGTCACTGGTGGCGAAGTTCGGGATGGACCAGCCGCTCAAGCTCGATTGCGGCATCGATCTCGCACCGTTCCAGATCGCCTACCAGACCTATGGCGAGCTCAATGCCGACCGCTCCAACGCGATCCTGGTCTGCCACGCGCTGACCGGCGATCAGCATGTCAACAACATCCATCCCGTCACCGGCAAGCCCGGCTGGTGGGAGACCATGGTCGGCATCGGCCGGCCGATCGATCCCGACAAGTACTTCATCATCTGCTCCAATGTGATCGGCGGCTGCATGGGCTCGACCGGCCCTGCGTCGTTGAACCTCGCGACCGGCAAGGTGTGGGGACTCGATTTCCCGATCATCACCATCCCCGACATGGTGCGTGCGCAGGCGATGCTGATCGATCGTCTCGGCATCACGACGCTGTTCTGCGTGGTCGGCGGCTCGATGGGCGGCATGCAGGTCCTGCAATGGACCGCGGCCTATCCGGAGCGCGTGTTCTCGACGCTCGCGATCGCCTGCTCGACGCGCCACTCGGCGCAGAACATCGCGTTCCACGAGCTCGGCCGCCAGGCCGTGATGGCCGATCCGGACTGGCGCGGCGGCCGCTATGTCGACGAGGACACCCATCCGCACCGCGGATTGGCGGTGGCGCGGATGGCCGCGCACATCACCTATCTCTCGGACGCCGCGCTGCATCGCAAGTTCGGACGGCGGATGCAGGACCGCGAGCTGCCGACCTTCTCGTTCGATGCGGATTTCCAGGTCGAGAGCTATCTGCGCTACCAGGGCTCGTCCTTTGTCGAGCGCTTCGATGCCAACTCCTATCTCTATCTGACCCGCGCGATGGACTATTTCGACATCGCCGCCGACCACAACGGCGTGCTGGCGAAGGCGTTCACCGGCATCCAGACGCGGTTCTGCGTGGTGTCGTTCACCAGCGACTGGCTGTTTCCGACCTCGGAATCGCGCGCGCTGGTGCATGCGCTGAACGCGTCGAGCGCGCGGGTGTCGTTCGCCGAGATCGAGACCGACAAGGGGCACGACGCCTTCCTGCTCGACGTGCCCGAATTCCTCGACATCTCCCGCGCCTTCCTGCTGGCCGCAGCCAAGGCGCGCGGACTGAAGGACGGCGGTCAGTCATGAGCATGCAGCAGACATTGCCCTTGCCGGGCATCGCGCCGGAGCGGACCGGCGGCTATCGCACCGATCATCTGCTGGTCGCCGACATGGTGCGGCCGGGCTCGCGCGTGCTCGACGTCGGCTGCGGCGACGGCGAATTGCTGCAACTGCTGGAGAGCCGTGGCATCGACGGCCGCGGCATCGAGCTGTCGCGCGAGGGCGTCAATGGCTGCGTCGCCAAGGGGCTCGCGGTGGTGCAGGGCGATGCCGACACCGACCTCGTCAATTATCCGGATGATGCGTTCGACTACGTGATCCTGTCGCAGACCTTGCAGGCGACGCGGCAGCCCAAGGTGGTGCTGGAGAACCTGCTGCGGATTGGCCAGCGCGCCATCGTCTCGTTCCCGAATTTCGGGTTCTGGAAGATGCGGCTGCAGCTCCTGATCGGCGGCCACATGCCGCGCACCGAGAATTTGCCGGCGAGCTGGTACGACACCTCGAACATCCACTTCTGCACCATCAAGGATTTCGTGCAGCTCTGCGAGGAGATCAACGTCAAGATGGAGCGCGCGGTGGCGCTCGATCTCTACGGCCGTCCGGTGCCGCTCAACCTGCCGTGGTGGGTGTGGAACATGTTCGGCGAGCAGGGTGTGTTCCTGCTCAGCAGGGGTGGAGGGGGCGAGCGACAAGGCCAAGTGAAAGCCGTGTGAAGCGTCAACCCGTCGCCGCCACCTGCGACATCGGATCGCACACAGCACCGGCCAGAGGCCGGTGCTCGACCCTTCAAAGGAACACGTGGAATCTCCGCCGATGCAGATCGTCGGCGATGACAGGATTGGGTTGTCGATGTACAGCTTTCCTGTTCGCGCTCGCCGTGTAAAAGTGGCTCATGCGGATCAGAGATGATGGAATCAGTCGTGAACTGGTGGTCATCGGGCTGACGCGCAATGGTCACTTGCTGGGGAAGACAATGCGAACAGGTTTCTCGATTGCGCTATTGCTCGTCGTTGCACTGTCCGGGGTCTTGTGGGCCGCCAATATGTCCATCCCCGATGGGCATCAACTCGGACATCTGGCGCTGCTGAATGGAGGCTGCGACACGCGTGCGTCCGGACATGCGGCAGATCACGTCCCCGACCTTGCTCGCCATCGAGAGCATTCCGCCGCGCTCGATCTGGTAGCCCTGTGCTCCGAGACCGATATCGCCGCATCGTCGGGCGATTGGAGTGCGCCGTCCACCTGGGTACAAGGGAAGCCGCCTGCCGACGGCGCGAAAGTCCGCATTCCATCCGGGCTGACCGTCAAGATCGACAAGGAGTTCACGGCCAAAATCGACTGGATTCGCGTCGATGGGGCTCTCGTCTGGAGTACCGATCAGGCCACTTCCGTCAAGGTCGGAACGATTGTGGTGACGCCCGACGGCGCCCTCGAAATGGGGACCGTAGATCATCCCGTCTCGAAGACTGTCGTCGCAAAGCTCACCTTTGCCGCGCGGACGTTCCGAGACCGGGAGCACGACCCATTCGACATGGCCGGTGGCCTCATTTCGATGGGCGCCATCCGGATTCATGGCGCCGAAAAGACGGCCTGGAAGATACCGCAGAGCCAACTCGTGGCCGGGGTGGCAGTGTTCCAGTTCGATCGGCCTGCGTCGAACTGGTCGGCCGGAGATGAGCTGATCGTACCTGGGACCAGCGATCTAAATAGCGAGGACGAAACGCCAATTATCGTCAGCGTCGAGGGTGAGCGTATCGTCCTCGATAGGCCGCTCAAATATTCGCATCTGACGCCGGACGGCACCTCCGTCCCGATCGGCAACCTGACGAGAAATGTCAGGGTTAGCTCCGAGGCTGCGGCGTCCTTTTCGGCGCGCGGCCATATCATGTTCCTGCATCAGCAGACCGGTGTGAACATCGACGGCGCCGAGTTCAGGGATCTCGGCCGTACCGACACGAAACGGGCCCAGACCGCACCTGATCTCGACGAGACCGGAAAGCTGGTCCCTGGATCCGACGACAACACTATTGGTCGATACGCGCTTCATTTCCACGTCGTCTCAGGCGCGCGAATCGATATTCCGCCTCACGTGGTGCGCAACAGTGTCGCGAGGGGAAGTCCGAAGCATGGCATCGTCAACCATGGCGGTCATCTCCTGGCAGAAAACAATGTGACGTTCGCGATCGCCGGCTCGCATTTCCTGGCGGAGAACGGCACGGAGATTGGATCGTTTCGGGGCAATCTCGCCATCCGATCGACCGGATCAGGCGAGGATATCGTCAGCCGAATGGGGATCTTCGACAATGGCCATCAGGGGCATGGCTTTTGGATGCAAAGCGCCGGCGTCCGGGTAACGGATAATTGGGCTTTTGGACACGCCGCGGGAGCCTACGTCGTGTTCGGTTATTCGTTCGCGGAAGGCGGCAACCGTACCTATTTCAACGCACGCAACACCGATAATCGAGTCAACGCCGATGTGGACGGCCGCATTTCGACGTCGGACGTCGATTTGTATTTCGCACGCAACCACGCCGCCGGCTCGACCGACGGGGTCGAGATCTGGAATCACAAGCTACTTGCGCCGCATCCTTCCCAGAGCCTCATCGAGGATATCACGGTCTGGAATGTCAGCCGGCACGCGCTGTTCATCCCCTACGTCCGGGACACGCTGATCCGCAACGTCTACGCCTATGGCGGCGAACGCCACATGGATACTGATTTTGCGATCGGGGGAAATTCCCAGACCGAGAACATTACCTTCCAGAATGTTACGGCGGAGCGGTTCCCCACTGGATTGGTGCTGCCGCGGCGCGGCATCAATGCCGTCGATGGCGCGTTCCTTCGCAACCGAACGAACATCATGATCGAATCGGCGAATCGGCCGTTCCGCGTGGTTACGCTCAGGAATATTCACGTTCCGTCCGAGGGAGCGACGACGAATTTCGATCTGAAGGATATGGCCGTGCCGGCGAATGGCGACGTCGCCATGCTCTTCGAGAACGACCGGATTTTCTGGAACGATTCCGCCGGCAAGACTTTCCGGCTGTATTTCGGGTCGCAGAACGAAAACTTTGTCCCCTTTGCGAATAGCGGGCCAACCGATCTCAAGGGGCTGACCAGCGGGGAAATCAAGGCGCGGTTTGGCGTCGCGTTCGGCGGCCAGCTGGCGCCGGCCGATGCGAAGCCACTTCCGCGCAGCAATGCGACAATGGCCTTGGTCGATGCGGACAATCTGACGCCGACGTCGAAGGAAATGGAGTTTGCGCAAAATCCCTCGAACGAGCTCTATCCTTTGGCCGGACAGCATATCGTCAACACGGAGGACCAGGTCGCAAAAAGCCGCTGGATGTTCGCCCCCGGTTCCGAGCAGCCCAACTTTGTCTTCGTCAAGAAGACCAGCCCAAAGCTGATCGTGCATCCTTTGCTTCGCAAGCTGGAAATTCACCCTGACGACGTGCGCTATGGCTATCGGCTGGAGGGAATCGTCGCCGATATGGTCGGCAACCGCATCACCACGATGGCGTTCATCCAAGATTTCCCGGTATTGCGGCCCGACGGGCAAGGCCATATCGCGCTCGATGTGAAGTTTCCCGATCCGGCGGGGGACATGACATCGCTGCCGTTGTCGCTCACCGTGACAAAACAGGCGGTCAGGCGCGGAAGGAACTACGAGTTCTACAAGCAGGCGCAGTACTGCGGGAAGTGCAATTTCGAACAGGAGATGGAAAGAGACATCCGCGCGACGTTCGCTCAGGCGACAAGCGGCGAATGATAGCGGCGCGTGCGCGAATTGCTCGCGCCCTTGTTGATTGCTGCGTGTCTGCAAAATCGCGCCGGTGCTATTCGAGGGAATAGCGCCAGAAGGTCATACGCTGATTGTAGTTGAGGTGCACCGGATTATACGTGTTGCCGGCGTTGAGAAACTCAAGCTTGCGCACCGAATGCATGCCATTCTTGTCGGGTTGCGCGACGAATATGCTGTATCCGGGACCGTAGGAGGTCGACAGATAGACCGGCTCGCAGAAGGTCTGGAGATCCTTCGACCAGATCACGCCGATCTTTGAGTAGGTCAACGCGGCGTCATCGTCGCGGGCGTTGGCGAAGATGACGAATTCTCCATTATCGAGACGGGTCATCGTCATGGCATGGATATGACAGGCGCTTTCTGGCCGGTAGCAGGGATGCTCCGGGTCGACAAAATATTGCGCGAAGTAGGGCGCAAGGTCGGGCACGACCAGGGTGCCGTCGCGATAGAGCTTGAATGTCCGTGAAAAGCGGGCGTTCGATCCCACCCTGTTCGTGGCGTCGACTCCATCGAGATTGGCGCTGCGGACGATCGAATAGATAGCGTGCGATTGCTTGTCCCAAAAATGCGCCAACGGATAACGGTTCGCTCCATAGAGGCAGCTGTCGCCGTGATTCGCCGGATCGGCCACGGTGTCGGCCGTAGCGTCGCTCCACCGCGCGACGAAAGGCTCGCCATAACGGCCCTCGAAGGCGATGACGTTCTTGTAGACCGAATACGTGACCTGATTCTCCGGACATGGCGTGTAGTTGGCGAGCACGGTCAAAATGCTGATGCTGCCATCGTCACGGATGGCGACATGAGGATATTCCGGCGCGTAGGCTGGAGAGGGATATTCGGCGATGAGCTGTTTCGGCATCCACGGGCCAGTGTAGGGCGGAACTATCCTGGTGAGTTCGAGCCGGTGGCTCCGCGCAGGTCCACCGGTCCCGTATCCAGCGATCACGATTTCGCCGGCGGGCCCCATCGCTCCTCCGAGATAGCTCAGAAGCTCGTCACCGGGGTTCTCGAGCCTCGATAATAGGGTCCATGGGGCGGGAGCGGAGGCTTTTGGATCGAGCGAAAGCAGTTGGATGATGGAACGGTGATCCTTGGCGCGGACCCAGTAAGCGACCAGCAGCCTGGTTCCGTCGGTAAACAACAGCGGAGGATGATAGGCGAGCTCGGCCTGAAAGCCGTCCGGCGCGAAGGCGTGCCCCATATCGAGCGGTTGCGCGAACCTCGCGCCGTTTCTCACGATTTCGACGCAGTACAGGCCTGGATTGGCAGGATCGCAAGGCGCGAAAATGGGCGCGTACTGATCGTCGCCGATGACGACGATCATTGGGCTCATTACGGCCCAGCCGATCGGGATCGAAGGCTGTGGCTTCCCATCCAGGAGATAGGACGTGTTCGCTGCGGCGCCCGCGGCTTCCAGTTTCATTTCCTCAACGAAGCCTTCCGCGCAAACCGTCCTGGAGACGACCGCAAGCCCGATAGAAATAACGCAGAGCAGAAGAAGGTAACCTGCTCTCATAGTTCGCCCGGTGGCATCGGAACGTTGATGGATTTCCTTTGCCCATATTCCGGACGCAGACTGCGCGCGCTGTCTGCCTTTACCGCGCAGGCTCTGCTGCGTCCTGCACCCCGCGACCGCGACGACACGGGACAATCACCCTGCCACCAGCGACCGCGGATCGCGTACCGGCCAACGGCCGGCCTCGACCAGCGCGATGAAGCGCTCGACCATCTCGTTGAACAGCGCCGGCTCTTCGAGGTTGAGCACGTGACCCGACTTCGGGAAGAAGGAAAGCCCGGCGGCCGGCAGATGCTGCTTCAGGAACATGCTGGGCGCGATGCAATTGTCGTCCTCGTCGCCGCACAGGATCAGCGCCGGCGTCGCGGCGCGCTTGATGGCGTCGGTCATGGTGTAGATCGAGGGCCTGCCGCCCTGGAAGCTGCGCATCGTGTTGGCGGAGCCTCTGGCGTCGTGGCGGGCGAGCGCGGCATAGAAATCGGCGTGGCCGCGCGGGTCCTTGACCAGGAACGGGATCCGGCTCGGCGCCTCGCGCGTCACCTTGGCGACCTCGACCGCGCCGATGCTCTCATATTGCTCGGCATTGGCACGGCACTGCGCGCGGAAGGCATCGAGATGCTCGAGGCTGGAGCCGGAGCCGACCGCGGCCAGCGTCATTGACAGCGCGCGCTCCGGCGCGTTGAGGGCGACCTGCAACGACGAATAGGAGCCCATCGAGAGCCCGACGAAATGCGCTTTGGCGATGTCGAGATGGTCGAGCACCGCGAGCGCGTCGGTATAGAAGTGCTGGTAGGTGTAGACGTTGGCGCTCGGCGGCACGTCGGAGGGCGTGTAACCGCGCGCCGAATAGGCGATGCAGCGGTGGCCGCGCGCGAAGTAGCGCATCTGCGGCTCCCAATTGGTGTGATCGGCGGCGAACTCGTGCAGGAAGATGATCGGGCTGCCACTGCCGGCCTCTTCGAAATGGAGGCGGACATGATCTTTCGTCGTGGCGTAGGGCATTGAAATTCTCCTCTCGTTGGCCGCCACCAGATTTGCAGTTAATTTTCAAGGCTGCAATGCGGCAGTTCCGGTTCCTTTCTCGTCATCGAATCATCGCGGAATGACCCAGAAATTGTTCCCGCAACGCCGCATGAAATCTTCCTCGCGCCATCCCGATTTTCAAAACCACCGCCGTGTTCCCTTGAGTGTTTCCTTGGGAACGCGACGGGGAATTGGGGGGCGTTACAGAGGATCTAGTGAAGTATGGTTCAGTTGCTTGCGTGTCGCCGGTCGCTTCGTGTTTTGGCGCTGGCTCTGTGTTTGCTCACTCTCGCCGTGATCTCCGCCGCTCCGGCATCCGCCCGTCCGCATCATTCACGTCACGCGCATTCGGCCCATGCCGGTCATCACGCGCGTCACTACGCCCGTCATCACTATCGGCACACAGCGCGGCTGTCGCGCGCCGAGCGCCGCGCACTCGCGCAACCGGGCGGGATCGTCGAAACCAACGCAGCGCCGTTGCCCGGCAGCGCTGACCCCGTGCCCAACACCGGCGGCGTCAGCGCGGCAGGCGGCTTCGGCTCGTCCGGCATCGTGGCCGAGGCGCGCCGCTATCTCGGCGGCAATCCGACCGACCGCTCCAGCCTGTGGTGCGCACGCTTCATGAACATGGTGCTGCAGCACACCGGCCATCGCGGCACCGGCTCCGACATGGCGAGCTCGTTCGCCAAATACGGCACGCGCGTTTCGGGACCGCAGGTCGGCGCCATCGCCGTGATGAGCCGCCGTGGCGGCGGTCATGTCGGCATCATTACCGGCGTCGATGCCAAGGGCAATCCGACCATGATCTCGGGCAACAGCGGCCACCGCGTCCGCGAGACGCGGGTCTCGCGCGGCCGGATCTACGCCTATGTGATGCCGACCAACTGATCGCTCGAAAGCGGGGCAGGGCGCGCACGCGCCTTGCCCGGCCTACGACGCTACAGGTCCCTCAGCGGCAATCGTGTCGCCGACGGCGGCGCCGCCATCGCTGATGATCTCGGCGTAGATGCCGCATTCATTATTGCCGAAGCGCTGCATCAGCGTGTTCGGCACCGAGAGGTCGCGCGCGCCGGTATCGGGATCGACATTGACCGCGGCGCAGCGGGTGATGCGCTTCACCACCCTGGCCCGGGCGCTGCCGATCGCAATGGTCTGGTCGAGCAGGCTGGCTTCATGCCAGGCCGGCCAGCCCTCGACATAGAGGTTGGCGCGGAAGCGCAGCGGATGCACCGGCGCCTGCACCATCTGCTCGATCGCCCGCAGGCTGGCCAGATTGATGATCGAGACCACCTTGCGCGGCACGTCGGAGAAGCTGTGCCCGGGGCTGACCAGCACCTTGGGCGGGCCCTTGATCTGGCCGGTATGACGGTCAGCGAAATAGCGTTCGATCGCCGCGCGGCCTTCCGCGGTCTCGAGGTCGCCCTGGGCCACCATCGCGCCATCCCGACGCAGCGTCAGCACGTGGCTGTCATCGTCGAAATGGGCGCGCAGCGGCGCCAGCCACTCGTCCCGCTGCAGCATCAGGAAATGCGGCTTCGGCAGCCATTTCGGCGCCGAGGGATCGAAGCCGCTCGGGCCGTTCTCGATCGCATAGCGGCGATCGGAGCGGAGCGTCTCACCGATCTTGAGCTCTGCGTGCGGCAGCGACTCGGGCGTGAGGCCCTTGACGGGGTAGCGATAGATGCCGGTGATCTGGGCGGAGGAAGCGTGCGCATTGTCCATTCGCCCGCTCTAGCCTGTTTGGCGTGCGAGGAGAACTGCCGGCCGCGGGAAGGTACTAGTCGGCGCGCGCCGCTCCAGGAGCGTCCAGCAGGCGCTGCATGAACACGAGATCGAGCCAGCGGCCGAACTTGCGTCCGACCTCCGGCATCCGGGCGACCTCGACGAAGCCGGCCTGCGCGTGCAGCCGCCGCGAGGCGGGATTGCCGCCGTCGATGCCGGCGATCATGACGTGCTTGCCGAGCGCGGTGGCCGCGGCGATCAGCTCGTCGACGATGATCCGGCCGAGGCCGCGGCCGCGATGATCGGCATGGATATAGACGCTGTGCTCGACGCTGTAGCGGTAACCCGGGAAGGCCCGGAAGTCGCCGAATGTGCCGTAGCCGAGCACCGTCGTCCCCTCGACGGCCACCAGCACGGGATAGCCCAGAGCCTGCCGCGCCGTCATCCAGGCCAGCCTCTCGGCCTCGGAATCCTGCTTCTCCGTCCAGATCGCGTTCGAGTTGGCGACCGCCTCGTTGAAGATCGCGGTAATGGCCGGGATGTCCTGCTCGGTGGCGGGGCGGATAATCATCGGTGGTTCCTTGACGGGCCTCTTGAATGGACCCCATCGTCTACTATATAAGACAATATGTCAATTATAGAGGACAAGGCCGATGAGGCTCTCGGGCGGCGGGTTCGCGCCGAACGGGAGGGCCGCGGCTGGTCGCTGGCGGACCTCTCCGGGCGGGCCGGCGTGTCCAAGGCCATGCTCAGCAAGATCGAGCGGGCGGAGGCAAGCCCGACGGCGGCGACGCTCTCGCGGATCGCCACGGCCTACGGTCTGACCATGGCCGCGCTATTCGAGGTTGCCTCACACAATTCCCGCCTGCAGCGGGCCAAGGATCAGCCGGTGTGGCGCGATCCGAAGGCGGCCTATCTGCGACGGCAGGTGTTCCTGCATCCGGCCAATCCGCTGGAGCTGGTGGAGATCGATCTGCCTGCGAGGCAGGAGGCCGGCTTCCCCGCCAGCGCCTATCACCTGGTCCGCCAGGTGGTCTGGGTAATCAGCGGCCGCCTCACCTTGATGGAAGGAGCGGAGCGCCACGAGCTCGCTGCGGGCGACCGCGTCGAGCTCGGTCCGCCGTCGGACATCGTCTTTCGTAACGAAACCGCTCAGCCTTGCCGGTACCTTGTCGCCATCGTGCGGCGCTGAGCTTCATCGGGCGAAATCGCAGACTGTGGCTCTTCCGTTTTGGAACCAAGTGCCCACATCTGCGGCAAGCCTGAAAAATGATGGCGACGACCAGAGGCTGGTTGAGGAACGTCAACGCGGCCCGCGGAAACCCAATGAAGATGCCGTTGTCATGCCTTCGCGCGTGGTCCGCGAAAGTGTGTGCGGTTTCGCGACAAGACCACGCGCAAACTTAAAGTTTGGGCGCGATCGGACGCAAAACCGGTACCCACTTTTGCTGATCGCGCCCCGGGTGACGATGGCAGGCCGAGGGAAAACGAATGAACATTGAGAAGTACACCGAGCGCGCGCGCGGATTCATCCAGTCTGCCCAGTCGCTCGCAATGCGCGACGGTCACCAGCAGTTCTCGCCGCTGCATCTGTTGAAGGTGCTGCTGGACGACAATGAGGGACTCGCCGGCGGTCTGATCGACCGTGCGGGCGGCAATTCCAGAGCAATCCTGAAAGCGACCGAAGAGGCGCTGAACAAGCTGCCGAAGGTCTCGGGCAATGGTGCCGGGCAGGTCTACCTGTCGCCGGAACTGGCGCGTGCCTTCGATGCGGCGGAAAAGGCCGCCGACAAGGCCGGCGACAGTTTTGTCACCGTCGAGCGGCTGCTGCTCGGGCTCACGCTCGAGAAGGGCAGCGAGGCGGCCTCGATCCTGAACAAGGGCGGCGTGACGGCGCAGAACCTGAATGCGGCGATCGAAGCGCTGCGCAAGGGCCGCACCGCCGACAGTGCGACCGCCGAGAACGCTTACGACGCGCTGAAGAAATATGCCCGCGACCTGACCCAGGCGGCACGCGACGGCAAGCTCGACCCGGTGATCGGCCGCGACGAGGAGATCCGCCGCACCATCCAGGTGCTGTCGCGACGGACCAAGAACAATCCCGTCCTGATCGGTGAGCCCGGCGTCGGCAAGACCGCGATCGTCGAGGGCCTGGCGCTGCGCATCCTCAACGGCGACGTGCCGGAGAGCCTGAAGGACAAGAAGCTGCTGTCGCTCGACATGGGTGCCCTGATCGCCGGCGCGAAATATCGCGGCGAGTTCGAGGAGCGGCTGAAGTCGGTGCTGCAGGAGGTCTCGACCGCCGAGGGCGGCATCATCCTGTTCATCGACGAGATGCATACGCTGATCGGCGCCGGCAAGACCGACGGCGCGATGGACGCGTCCAACCTGTTGAAGCCTGCGCTCGCGCGCGGTGAGCTGCACTGTATCGGCGCGACCACGCTCGACGAGTACCGCAAGCATGTCGAGAAGGATGCGGCGCTGGCCCGCCGGTTCCAGCCGATCTATGTCAGCGAGCCGACGGTCGAGGACACCATCTCGATCCTGCGCGGCCTGAAGGACAAGTACGA
Source organism: Bradyrhizobium sp. BRP56 (assembly GCF_020194035.1). Taxonomy (NCBI): domain Bacteria; kingdom Pseudomonadati; phylum Pseudomonadota; class Alphaproteobacteria; order Hyphomicrobiales; family Nitrobacteraceae; genus Bradyrhizobium; species Bradyrhizobium sp. BRP56. The sequence goes on along the minus strand of NZ_JADYVV010000013.1, from coordinate 116,275 downwards.
GCAGCATCACGGCGTGCGCATCACCGATTCCGCGCTGGTGGCCGCGACCACGCTGTCGAACCGCTACATCACCGACCGCTTCCTGCCCGACAAGGCCATCGACCTGATGGACGAGGCGGCGGCGCGGCTGAAAATGCAGGTCGATTCGAAGCCGGAAGAGCTCGATTCGCTCGATCGCGACATCATCCGGCTGAAGATCGAGCAGGAGGCGCTGAAGAAGGAGAACGATGCCGGCTCCAAGAGCCGCTTGCAGACCCTGGAGAAGGAGCTCGCAGGGCTCGAGGAGCGATCGACGGCGCTGACGGCGCGCTGGAGCGCGGAGAAGAACAAGCTCTCCAATGCCCAGAAGCTGAAGAGCGAGCTCGATGCGCTCCGCGTCGAGTTGGCCAATGCGCAGCGTCGCGGCGAATTCCAGAAGGCGGGCGAACTGGCCTATGGCCGGATTCCCGAGCTGGAAAAGAAGCTCGCCGACATCGAGGCGCAAGCGAACAGCAGGCCGAACGGCGGCGAGATGATGGAGGAGGCGGTCACCGCCAACCACATCGCGCAGGTCGTCTCGCGCTGGACCGGCGTGCCGGTCGACAAGATGCTCGAGGGCGAAAAGGACAAGCTCCTGAAAATGGAGGACAGTCTCGCCAAGCGCGTCGTCGGCCAGGCTGAAGCCGTGCGTGCGGTGGCAACCGCCGTGCGCCGTTCCCGCGCGGGCCTGCAGGATCCGAACCGGCCGACCGGCTCGTTCATGTTCTTGGGCCCCACCGGCGTCGGCAAGACCGAGCTGACCAAGGCGCTCGCCGCTGACCTGTTCAACGACGAGACCGCGATGGTCCGCCTCGACATGTCCGAGTACATGGAGAAGCACTCGGTCTCGCGGCTGATCGGCGCGCCTCCCGGCTATGTCGGCTATGATGAGGGCGGTGCCCTGACCGAAGCGGTGCGGCGGCGGCCTTATCAGGTGGTGCTGTTCGACGAGATCGAGAAGGCGCATCCCGACGTCTTCAACGTGCTGTTGCAGGTGCTCGACGACGGCCGCCTGACCGATGGTCAGGGCCGCACCGTCGACTTCCGCAACACGCTGATCATCATGACCTCGAATCTCGGTTCGGAGTTCCTGGTGAATCAGCCGGAAGGCGAGGACACCGCGGCGGTCCGCGATCAGGTGATGGGCGTCGTGCGGGCGCATTTCAGGCCGGAATTCCTGAACCGCATCGACGAGATCATCCTGTTCCACCGCCTGCAGAAGAGCGAGATGGGCCGTATCGTCGAGATCCAGTTCGCGCGGCTGACCAAGCTGCTCGAGGATCGCAAGATCGAGCTCACGCTGGACGCCAAGGCGCGGGACTGGCTTGCCGAGAAGGGCTGGGATCCGGCTTACGGCGCCCGCCCGCTGAAGCGGGTGATCCAGCGCAGCGTGCAGGATCCGCTGGCCGAGATGATCCTCGCCGGCGAGGTCAAGGACGGCGATCATGTCGCGATCTCGGAGAAGGGCAACGTGCTGACCTTCAACGGTCAGGTGCCCAAAACCGCCGAGATCGTGCAGTTCGAGGCCCCGGTCTCGAAGCGCAAGCTGAACTGACGGCGCAACACCAGAATCCTCCCCGCAGGTCGCGGGGAGGATTCATTTGCGAATCACTCCTGCGGGACGATCGGCGGCGAAGGGCTGGCGGGCTCGTCGTCCTCGGCGGACTCGAGCTCGGAAAGGATATCGACCAGTTCGCGGGCACGGCCAGTGGCCAGCGGCCTGCCGGCATTGATCAGCGGTTCGTCATTGGCGAGCCAGGCCTGCGCCTCGGCAAGCTCGGTGATGGTTGCTCCCGACGCAATGATCCTGGCAATCGTGACGTCGTCGGTGTGGCCGACGGCCTTCAGCACATCGTCGCGGGTGAGCTGGGTCATGGTGCAAATCCTTGTGCATATCTTCGTTGAGCGCAACCAGACCCCCCCCGCCGGCGATCCGCGCCAGCGGGTAGGGATGGATCAGTTCAAGGCCTCAGCTGTGCGTCGTGAGCCGAGGCGGATGCTGGGACATCGCCCAGAGCTCGATCGCCGCAAGGACCGCGACAGCGATGCCGATCACCACGTGCACGGTCGTCGCGGTGGTCATTCCCTGGAAACCCAGGACCCAGGGCGAGACCAGCGCCCAAAGCCCGACGATGAGGTTCAGCCACTCCTCCCAGACCGCGAATGCCGCGAGCGCGGCGATCGCAAGGACCGCCATCGCGAGGCCGACGATGTAGGCGTTGGTGGAAACCGTTCCGGCGTCGAACTTGAACAGCCACGGCGATAGGAAGAGAAGCGCGCCGAGGATCAGGTTAGCGACATCGCACAGTTTTGCGTTCGTCCAGTTCTCCATGACACCCTCCGTTGGAGGTTTCACTGACGAATCAACTGGATGGTCGCCGTTCGGGTTCCCATCTCACAGGCGAAATCTGATGGAACTGGCGCCCTATCGCATCATCAGCGGTTGGTGGTGGAGCGCGTCTGCGACGTGGAACTGGTGGCGTCCGAGACGATTCGCGAACTGCCGCGGCTGGACATCTGGGCCTCGATCCGGTCGCGCTCCTTCTCGAAGTTCGCCAGCATCGGGCCTTCCAGCGAACGGCCGCGCGGCAGCTTCACGCGCATCGGGTCGACGAATCGGCCGTTGACCAGGATTTCGTAGTGGACGTGCGGGCCGGTCGACTGGCCGGTCGAGCCGACGAAGCCGATCACCTGGCCCTGCCGCACCTTCTTGCCGATCTCCATGCCCTTGGCGAAGGCCGACATGTGGCCGTAGGCCGTCTCGTAGCCATTGGCATGCTTCATGCGGATATATTTGCCGTAACCGCCCTCGTATCCGACCTTCTCGAGCACGCCGTTGCCGGAAGCGAAGATCGGCGTGCCGTAGGCGGTAGCCCAGTCGACGCCGGTGTGCATCTTCACATAGCCGAGGATCGGGTGGCGGCGGCCGCCGAAGCCCGAACGCATGATCGCGTTGTTGACCGGCTTGCGTACCAGGAACTTCTTTGCGCTCTTGCCGGTCTCGTCATAGTAGTCGACGAGGCCGTCGTCCGAGCTCTGGAATCGGTAGTATTTCTTGGTCTCGCCGCCCACGGTCAGCGCGGCGTAGAGCACTTCGGTCTTTTCGGTGCTGGTGACGCCCTCGTCCTCGCCGGCAAAGAACACGTCGAACGAGTCGCCGGGCTGGACCTTGCGCTGGAAATCGACGTCATAGGAGTAGATCTTGACCATGTCTTCGATGACGGTCGGCGGCACCTTGTTGCGCAGCGCGGTCTCGTAAATGCTCTGGTAGAGCCGTACGCCGCTGCCATCATCCTCGTCATCGTCGCTGGAATTGTCGGCGGTCTCGGTGACAGTGTTCATGCTCTGCACGTCGACGGCGACGTATTTGCCGAGATCGGACAGCGCAGCGACGGCTTCGATGACGGATTCGTTGGCGACGATCACGCGATAGGGCTGCAGCCTGACATTCGGTCCGGGCGCCGCCGGCGCCATCAGGATTCGTACCTTCTGGCCTTCCTTCAGGCCGCCCTCGCGGCCGCGCGGACCGAGCGTTGCGGCGATCGCCTTCGCCTCGTCGGGCGTCGCGCCCTGATCGCGCAGGATCGAGGTGATGCTGTCGCCCTTCCTGACGACGTGAACCCGTTCGCCGACCGGATTGCCGCCGGTGACCTGCTCTTTGGTCTTCGGCAGCAGGGTGACGTTTTCCGGCACCACGCGGGTCTCGAAGCCGGCATAGGGATCGGAGGTGTTGCCCTCGGTGGCGTAGGCCATCCTCATGTCGGGGCCGGCGCCGCTCGCGTCAGCCGCGGCATTGGCGAGTGAAGCGTAGCGCACCGAGCCGCCGGAGCCGCGCCAATTGGCGGCGTCGCGGACCCGCATCAGCACGTCGTCGAGCGCGACGACGGCGGCGAGCTTGGCCTTCGGCAGCACCGAGCCGAGATCCTTGGTGACGAACGAGACCTCGGCGTCGGGCTCGGCCGCGGCATTCGGATCCTCGGCCGCCGCCGGCGTGTCGGAGCCGACATCGGTCAGCAGACGCTGCGCGTTGAACGCAGGGATTTTTGCCGACAGGTCGCTCGTGGTCATCGAGAGATTGCCGGAAATTCGGATGAAGGGCCGCACCCGCATCACGTCGCGATTGCCGACGCGGGTCACGGTCGACACGCGCACCAGGCTGCGGGAGGCGGAGGATTCGCTGGGCGGCGGCAGGCGGTCGCCCTTGTGCAGGCTGACGACGCGATCGTTGCCGGTGAACGCGCCGCGGAGCGCGCCTTCAACGCGCTCCGGCACCTTGGCGAAGGTCATCTCGCCGTCGAGCGACGCAAAAACGGCGCCGCCGATCAGGGCCGCGCCACATAGTCCAGTCAGAATGGTGCCGCTGAACCATTGAACGGAGACACGGCGGCGGTCGATCACCGCGGCCTCGGTGCCGTCGACTGAAAGCGGCGGTTCGTGACCGAGATCGATCATCCCGGTCTCGCGCCCAATGCCGCTTCCGCGTGACGCCCGTTGGCTCAACCCGATATCCCCCCAAATTCCAGCAACTGCGATCGACCTCAGCTCGTCCTCGTCCCCACCTTGATCCCCGGAAGAGGAATCTCGGCAGTGTGGCGAGCCACACGCATCGAATTCGAGGAGCCGATGGCCATTAGCTAGCCGCGATCTCGAACGTCAATGTGCAGATCTCTCGATGTTGCTCGGCCGCGAAGGGAAGAGGCGACGGATTTTTGGAGAAAATCGCCTGGTCCCCCAGAAAAACCGCCCCAGCCCCCACAGGTTACGAGCGGTTCAATGCATTCGTTATAGCCAGAACGTCGCAGGATTGTGGCTCAAGTGCGGCATTTGAGGTGGAAAAGCTTCCCTGAAAGCAGGTCGATGCGCGCCGCCCGGCCCGGGGCGGTTGGAACCCGTTTTGGAGGGCCTCACGGGCCCCCCGGCGACGAACTTTTTTTAAAGTTTTTTGCCACGAGGGCTGGGTGACGAATTTTTACCTCTGACCTAAGCCACGGAAAGCACGAGAATTTCTTCGCACTGCACAAGCGATTTGGGCGTGCGACGATTTGTTGACAATGGCCGTTGACAATCCCGAGGGGTGCGGACTATAAACCAACCACTGAGCGCGGCGCCGCCGGGTCACTGACCAAGGCGAGCGAACGCGCCACTGATGCTCCTCACTTCGATGAGTGACACAACAGCCGACATAAATCGGTTGAAGTTCACCGTCGGCCGGTGAAGGGTAGAACCACCCTCTAAGGGTGTGGGGTCATCGGATCCCGGGCTGTTTGACAAGTGAAGATGAAGAAAGAGAAACGTGGACGGCGGAGTCCTTGCGTCTCTCGGATACTTGAAAGCTTCGGCTTTTGACTTCTGAGAGTGGACGAAAGACTTCGGCGGTACACGTTTTAAAGGTTACACCATCGCTGCCAACGATGTGAATCGCGGGCGGCTCGTTGACTTCGGTCGACGAAGAATGGTGGGACCTCGTCAAACGTTGTGATCAGCCGGTTCAAGGTTTCAAGTCCAACTTGAGAGTTTGATCCTGGCTCAGAGCGAACGCTGGCGGCAGGCTTAACACATGCAAGTCGAGCGGGCATAGCAATATGTCAGCGGCAGACGGGTGAGTAACGCGTGGGAACGTACCTTTTGGTTCGGAACAACTGAGGGAAACTTCAGCTAATACCGGATAAGCCCTTACGGGGAAAGATTTATCGCCGAAAGATCGGCCCGCGTCTGATTAGCTAGTTGGTGAGGTAATGGCTCACCAAGGCGACGATCAGTAGCTGGTCTGAGAGGATGATCAGCCACATTGGGACTGAGACACGGCCCAAACTCCTACGGGAGGCAGCAGTGGGGAATATTGGACAATGGGCGCAAGCCTGATCCAGCCATGCCGCGTGAGTGATGAAGGCCCTAGGGTTGTAAAGCTCTTTTGTGCGGGAAGATAATGACGGTACCGCAAGAATAAGCCCCGGCTAACTTCGTGCCAGCAGCCGCGGTAATACGAAGGGGGCTAGCGTTGCTCGGAATCACTGGGCGTAAAGGGTGCGTAGGCGGGTCTTTAAGTCAGGGGTGAAATCCTGGAGCTCAACTCCAGAACTGCCTTTGATACTGAAGATCTTGAGTTCGGGAGAGGTGAGTGGAACTGCGAGTGTAGAGGTGAAATTCGTAGATATTCGCAAGAACACCAGTGGCGAAGGCGGCTCACTGGCCCGATACTGACGCTGAGGCACGAAAGCGTGGGGAGCAAACAGGATTAGATACCCTGGTAGTCCACGCCGTAAACGATGAATGCCAGCCGTTAGTGGGTTTACTCACTAGTGGCGCAGCTAACGCTTTAAGCATTCCGCCTGGGGAGTACGGTCGCAAGATTAAAACTCAAAGGAATTGACGGGGGCCCGCACAAGCGGTGGAGCATGTGGTTTAATTCGACGCAACGCGCAGAACCTTACCAGCCCTTGACATCCCGGTCGCGGACTCCAGAGACGGAGTTCTTCAGTTCGGCTGGACCGGAGACAGGTGCTGCATGGCTGTCGTCAGCTCGTGTCGTGAGATGTTGGGTTAAGTCCCGCAACGAGCGCAACCCCCGTCCTTAGTTGCTACCATTTAGTTGAGCACTCTAAGGAGACTGCCGGTGATAAGCCGCGAGGAAGGTGGGGATGACGTCAAGTCCTCATGGCCCTTACGGGCTGGGCTACACACGTGCTACAATGGCGGTGACAATGGGATGCTAAGGGGCGACCCTTCGCAAATCTCAAAAAGCCGTCTCAGTTCGGATTGGGCTCTGCAACTCGAGCCCATGAAGTTGGAATCGCTAGTAATCGTGGATCAGCACGCCACGGTGAATACGTTCCCGGGCCTTGTACACACCGCCCGTCACACCATGGGAGTTGGTTTTACCTGAAGACGGTGCGCTAACCGAAAGGGGGCAGCCGGCCACGGTAGGGTCAGCGACTGGGGTGAAGTCGTAACAAGGTAGCCGTAGGGGAACCTGCGGCTGGATCACCTCCTTTCTAAGGATGATCCTTCAGATCAGCTCACGCTATCTATCGGATCGTTTTAGAAACATTCAGGGGCCAACAGTTTCAGGATTGTTGAGCTCCATTGGCGGGATTTCGCCGTCTTCGTTTCTCTTTCTTCGCGGACGAACACGCGCCAGGGGCTGAGCGCTGTGCGATGCACCGGCTTGATGTCGAGTGCGCGCCGGCTTGTCTCTCGTGTTAGGGGCTTGTAGCTCAGTTGGTTAGAGCGCGCGCTTGATAAGCGTGAGGTCGGAAGTTCAAGTCTTCCCAGGCCCACCAGCCTTCGCGCTTCGCTGCTTCGGCTAGGCGGGCCCTTCAAGATGAAGGCTGCTGCGCCGCAGCCTTGGCGAAGGCGAGCGGGTATCAACAATGCGCTTCGTCTTCTGGTACGGGGCCATAGCTCAGCTGGGAGAGCGCGTGCTTTGCAAGCATGAGGTCGTCGGTTCGATCCCGTCTGGCTCCACCAGATGGAATTGAAGCTTGAGTAAGCCTCGTCAATATCGTCCGCGAAACATCACTTCGCACTCATTGGTCCGGATGGACGGTGACGTGCGTGTTTTCTGACATCGTAAAGAGGAGATCGATCCGAGTTTGGATCAAGCGAAGCAATTCGCCTGAGCCATTCATTATCTCCGGGATCATTTCGGCGCTCGCTTTCAATCGCAAGATTGGATGCGGGTTGTAAATGATCCCTTTTAGCGAAGCTTGACCGCCTCGCTATCGGGCCGATCTTACGAAGCAAGCTGGTCTTTCTAGTCAATGTCCGGCTGCGCAATCGCATTCATCGAGGATGCGTGCCTTCAATGGCAGTTGTGCAGATAACATTCTGCCGAGTGTGTGGACATTGATAATGAGAGCAATCAAGTGCCTTAAGGGTGTTCGGTGGATGCCTTGGCGCTGAGAGGCGATGAAGGACGTGCTACGCTGCGATAAGCCGTGGGGAGCTGCGAAGAAGCTTTGATCCGCGGATTTCCGAATGGGGAAACCCACCTTCGATAGCCGGAACTCCAAGACCTTGTGTGTTGGGGTTCGACCAGAAATGCGAGAAATCAGACTGCGAGGTTTTGGATTTCCGGTTATCAAGAGAAGGTATGAGACTTCCGAATAAAATAGGAGGTTTTAAGCAAACCCAGGGAACTGAAACATCTAAGTACCTGGAGGAAAGGACATCAATCGAGACTCCGTTAGTAGTGGCGAGCGAACGCGGACCAGGCCAGTGATACATCAAAGACAATCGGAACCTGTCAGGAAAGCAGGGCCTCAGAGGGTGATAGCCCCGTACGAGTAATGCGATGATGTATCCACGAGTAAGGCGGGACACGTGTAATCCTGTCTGAACACGGGGGGACCACCCTCCAAGCCTAAGTACTCCTCAGCGACCGATAGTGAACCAGTACCGTGAGGGAAAGGTGAAAAGCACCCCGACGAGGGGAGTGAAATAGACCTGAAACCGGACACCTACAAACAGACGGAGCCCAAGATACGTTCTGGGTGACGTCGTACCTTTTGTATTATGGGCCAGCGACTTAATTTAACGAGCAAGCTTAAGCCGATAGGCGAAGGCGTAGCGAAAGCGAGTCTGAATAGGGCGTCAAGTTCGTTGTATTAGACCCGAAACCTAGTGATCTAGCCATGAGCAGGTTGAAGGTGAGGTAACACTCACTGGAGGACCGAACGGGTGCCTGTTGAAAAAGGCTCCGATGACTTGTGGTTAGGGGTGAAAGGCCAATCAAACTGGGAAATAGCTGGTTCTCCG